>NZ_JAGNYF010000027.1 GCF_017985075.1 Flavobacterium sp. | reverse complement strand
CCATGACCACCATAAAAACCGTGTTCTTTAGAAAAAATATGCATAGAACCACCCATACCTTTTGAAGTTCCGGTAACTTTTCCTAATAATTCTGCCATTACGGCTCTTGGATCTACACCCATACCAATTGGCTGTACGTGATTTCTATAAGCGGTAATCATTTTATCTTTTCCACCTAATTCCATAGCGTGTAATGCACCTGCTAAAACGGCTTCTTGTCCATTATATAAATGAAGAAATCCTCTTACTTTTTGTTGTATATATAAGGCTGCTAATTTGTCTTCAAACTTTCTCCAAAACTGCATGTCTTCATACCATTTTAGATATACTTCTTTTGTAATTGGTTTCATATATGTAACTATTTATTTTTTTACGAACCACAAAAATACTACAACGTAATTTATTCTAAAAATTTATTGCTGTTTAAATTAAGAAAATAATCAATTTATTTTATTTTTTACTAACGAAATCGTTATAGATTCGCTTTATCAAACATAAAAGGCAATAAGTTTTTCAAAGAATCTGATTTATGTATTGGTCCAATTGATCCCATATAATAAATTTCGATAGGCAAATCTTGTTTCACTTCATATTCTGAAATGGATTGGCGACAAGAACCGCACGGAGGAATTGGACTTGTAGCTTCGCGGTCTGATGGTGCTGCCGAAATAAACATTTTTACAATTTTATTTTCAGGATAATTTGCACCAGCATAAAAAATAACTACGCGTTCTGCACACAAACCTGATGGATAGGCAGCGTTTTCTTGATTTGAGCCTTGTAATACCACTCCATTATCTAAAACAATTGCGGCACCTACTAAAAATTTCGAATAGGGCGCGTACGCTTTTTTTCTAATTTCAATAGCTTTATTCATATATTCTTTTTCCGAATCTGATAATTCATCAAATGACTCAAAAACAGATATTTTAGTTTCTATTCGTATTTCTTGCATAAGTGACTTTTTAAAAATTTTACTTATTTTGGAAAAAAAATCCAAATTCAAAAAAGATTGAATTTGGATTTAAATTAATTATATATTCTATTAGTTATCATCGTATTCGTCTCCAAAATTAAATGATAAAGAAAATCGTAAGGTGTTTTCAAGTGGGTTTCTAACTTTTGATGCTGAGAACAAATAAGAAACATCTATTTTAACAATATTATATTTAAAACCTGCTCCTAATGTTAGGTATTTTCTTGCTCCTTTTTCTACACTTTCATTAAAATAACCTGTTCTTAAAGCAAACGAATCTTGATACCAATACTCTGCTCCTAACGCCCAAGTAAATTCTTTTAACTCTTCCGAAAAACCATCAGGCGCATCTCCAAAAGATTTAAATATACCGCTTGTCCAACTTATATTTCTATAATTTTGATTATTAATTGATTTATCAGTAGCATCAATCACTCCATCGTTATTTAAATCGGTAACCGTTTGAGGTGTTGGTACTAATAATTTTGTAGTTTCACCTATTAAACTTACTTTATTATAATCATCTAAAATAAAATCAAAACTTCCTCCCAATCGCATGTTCGCTGGAATAAAGTTTTCATTTAATAAATCATTATCATATGATAATTTTGGACCTAAATTTTGAAAATTAAAACCTGCTCGCCATCTTCCATTAAAATTATCAAACACTTCTTCTTCCGACTGATAAATTCCTGAAACATCGACCGCAAATGTAGTTGCTGGTCTAGCATCAGTTGTTGCATTAGCAATTTTTAGGTTAGAGCGAATATAACGACCAGAAACTCCCATCGCAAACTCTGGACTAAGTTTTAATGAATACGAACCATCAATTGCGAATTCATTTGGACTTGTGATTACCGGCACTTCATTTGGGTCACCAGTCTCTCTTAATTCAATATCACCAAAACCAAAATAACGTAAACTTCCTGAAAAAGCCATACGGTCATTAAATCTATTAAAATAAGTTATTTGCCCTAAAGAAATATCATTTGCAATACTGGTTAAATAAGGAGTATAACTCATTGAAAACCCTTGTTTTTGCTTTGAAAACGCATATTTTGATGGGTTAAATTGTTGTGAATAGGCATCAGCAGAAGTTGCTACGCCCATATCTGCCATACCAGCAGAACGCGCATCAGCGGCAATTAATAAAAAAGGAACTCCTGTAGTAATTACTCTATCTTGTGCATTAGCATACTGAGCAATCATAAGGATTGATAAAAATTTAAATAGATTTTTCATCTGTTTGATTTGGTTAATAGTTGTTTATTTCAGATGTAGTTTTATTTCAATATGCTTGTTTTTATAGTGAATTGACAAATATACATTTTTTTTATAGGATTACAAGTTTTTCTATTTTTTCTGTTTTTTTACCTGTTATTGCTGATTTTACAGTTACTTTATATACATAAACTCCTTTTCCTATTTTATCTCCAAAATCATCTTTCCCATCCCATTTTATATCTCTGGAAGTAAACCCTTCATTTACAACGGTTTGATTAATTGTTTTTACCAATTTACCCGTTATGGTTAAAATCTGAACTTGTACATCTAATGGTTCAAATGGTCGATTATGACTAAACCAAAATTCAGTGTAACTTACAAATGGATTGGGATAATTTAAAACATGTTGTAATTCTAAATCACCATCACCAATAACTACAAACTGAATTTCAGCGGTAATTAAATTATTATATACATCCCAAGCTTTAAACAAAATAGTATGTAAACCTGGTGCTAAATCTCTGAACGGATAGGTAACTTTTCCTTTTTTATAGTTATTGTTTTCTGTTTCGTAATAATCATTTAAATTATACGGATTGTTTTCATCATTATCCAAAATAGCCACAATATCGTGCCCAATTCCGCTTGCTGTGTTTATTCCGTTTTCATCTTCAAGAAAAGCCAGGAAAATTGGTGATTCATTTGTAATCCCACCAGTCACAAAATTCGTATCGTTCATATACAATTTTAACTTTGGTGGCGTGGTATCAGAAGGAGCTGACGTGTTTACACCACCTACTTTAATTTGCGTGTTATATCCTGTTTGATTTTGCAAAGTTGGCGAATTACTTTTTGCGTAAAAACTCACTCTACCATTTCCTATTGGAATTTGAACATCTTGTGGTACGATAAAACTAAATTCAAACTTTCCGTTAACTACTGAAGCATTTCCTCTGTAAATAACTTCTCCTAAACTCACAAAATTTAGTTTAGGTTGATTATAAGGTGGTAAAGATGCATTGTCATTATCTAATGTTAATCTGTTTAAATTTTTATCATAAACTTGTACAGCTAAATCTCCGTTATAATTGGCTATTAAGGCATTGTTTTCGTCTAAGACCTCACCAGTTAATGTAGCCAAAGACAAGGCTTGTAAAGAAAGCGTTGTCGTATTTATATTTTCACCATTTACTTTGGTTAAAACTACTTTTGGCCTTGGAATTGCTAATTTTAAAGCGGGATCGCCAATATAAAAAACAACTCTTTTATTTGAATCAGCAGGAATAGCCATTTTGGCACGACGTAAGACTTCGGCAATTGACAAATAGGCATTATCTTCCATAATAAACAAATTATTATAGATTTTTTTGTTTAATAGAATTCCTGTTGACTGATTAATTTGTCTGGTTGTAGCTAACATTGAAATGGCGCCTCCAGCTTTGTTCCAATACATATATTCTCCACCGGTAGGACGATTTGGGTCATCAAAGCGAGTAAATTCACAAGTAATCGTAATAAATAAAGGATATTTAAATCTGTTTCCCAATGCTTGTGCGTCAGACTTTTCAAAAATACGTTCTACAGCAAAACTCTCTTCATTTCCATGTCCGTAATAATTTAACACCAATGCACCTAATTCAATAGCATCAATAAATGCTTTTTTTGCTTGAGGATACCTTGGACCACCCGCACTTACTTCTTGCACATAAGCGTCTGTAAAAATTTTATTAGTGTTAAAAAACGGGTTGGCTACTGAAACCTCATCTGCTAATTCATTCAAATCTTTTTGTAACCTATGATCTCCAGATAAATACGGATCCGGATCGTCTGCGTAATACACTAAATTATTGCGCCATCTTTTGTACGATTTTTCATCATGGTACTCAATTACTTTGTTTACCATTTCTGAAGCTTGTGAGTTTGATGAAACCAGCATTCTACCAACAGCCAAATCCATTAAATCAGCTGAAGATTGCATGTTTCCTTCATTATTATCCATAAGCGTAAAGAAATCATCGGACATAAAAGTTGAAATTAATGAGAAATTACTACTATTATCCGGATTTAAAGATTGAGACACTTCAAAGCCATGAAAAACAGGCACTAAATTAGTATTGTTTCTGATTCTATCTTTAAAATCGTAAGATGCATCGCCAAATAAATTTAAATATTTTACTTTATTAGCTGTATTTGAAGCATTATCATATACATATTTTACGAAATTTCTAATAGCAGCAACATCTTGTTTTCCGCCACCAAATTCGTTGTATATTAAAGGTAGCGAGACTACTTTAACATTCATATTTGAATTATTTCTATGGAAATTAGCCAAAGTTTCAGCTTGTGCTACTAAATTAGACGGAGTTACAATTAAGTAATCAATATCTTGAAAAACACCTTGGTTATTTTTGAAAATAGTCCCTTTTAAATTTTGATTAGACACATTGGTATTGGACTCTTTTAAAGGAATGTAAAAATCGGCGACATCAACTGCAACAAACTTTTTAGCTTGACCTAAAGCCAATTTAAATGTGATGCTATTTTGGGTATTATCTAATTTTTTTACATTATATATATCTGTTACATCCCATACATATTTAATATTTGAAGCATTAGATATAGCAAATTGTCCAACTCCAATATTTGTTTTAACTAAATTATTTGAAAATAAAAACTGTTTGCCAAAACCTTTTAACTCGGCATTATATTTTAAAATGATGTAATCTAAATATCCTTTTGAAGAAGGCACTCCATTATTTACATAGGATAAATCAATAGTTACGGCATTAGAAGTAGGAACAAAAGTGGTACTTAGAATATTTTCAAAACCTAATGTGGAACCTGTTGCTGCGTTTATTGGAACTGTTCCAATATCTACAGCATTAGCTTTAACTTTAAATGAAGTGGACACAAATGAAACTGCTGCAAAATTTGCAGATAAATTTACAGGTGAACCGGAAGTATAATTTGGTAATACGAATGGAAAAGTCTGATTATCATCTAAATCAAATTTTTCACCAAACCATCTTCTACCTATTTTTCCAGCATTAAAAAGGTCTACTTCGTGAAATTGATATCCATCGTAATTTGAAAGAAGTAAGTTTGCCGAACCAACTGGCTCAATATAAGGTTGGATTCTTTTTCCAGCTGAGCCAGAAGTAGAAACATAATAATACGATCTATCTGCAAATTGATTTACATGCGTTAAACTTTCTTCGTTCCAAGTATCGACGCCTTCTGCATAAAACAAAATATAATCATTTTCATTAAAAACACCGTCTTCTTCACCTATAAATTGAACGGCGTTTTCTTCTAAATCAATCGGATAAGCAGTACTGTTTAGTAAAGGTAACATTCTACCGCCATTGCCATATATTTTAATAGTTCTTGGATCAACAGCAACATTTACTCCAATACTTTGAAGAAAACTTTTGCTTACTAAATAAACTCCAGATTTTTCAACATAAAATCTATGCCAAGACCCCGTTGCTAAAACTGAGTTTTGAACAGAATTGGTACTTTGAGACGACCTATTAGAATTAGAAATCGAATAATTTAAAGTAAATGATTTTACAATTTTATATCCGGAAATATCTTTAATTATTGGATTAAAAGTAAAAGAAAGATATGCGTCATCTCTTGCATAAGAAGAAAACGATTTAAAATCAATCTTCGAGGAAATATTGGAGATGTCCAAACCAGTTAATTTAGAAATATCTATAGTTTCATAAACCATGTTTTCAATTGAGGCAGCACCTTCAGAAACTAATCCTGGAACTTTAAAATTATTCACATAGGTAATTGCTCTTTTTGAAATGTGAAATTCAAAATTTTCAGATTGAAATTGTGGTATATTATACTTTGCATTATCTACTACAAAGGGTTTTTCAGTATTCCAAACTAGTGAAAAGTCTTTCGTGTTTTGAGCAAAACTCAAAAAAGAAGCGAGTAATAATAGTAAATATTTCTTTTTCATTCCCATAATAACGCAAAATAAACTAAAATATTGCAAATAATAAGTTTTTAAATAACTTTATACAATATTTAACACGTTTTTTCGTTTCATATTATATCAAGTAAAATTATTGTTTAATTTTTTTTATTTTTTTGTTGCATATTAATGGTTTATTACTATCTTGCGGCACTTAAATTATTACCTACAAAAGTATGAAAGTTACTAAAATTATGACTTTAAAATTGTTACTAGCGTTGACTGTAGCAATAGGTTTTACCAGCTGTAGCAAGAGCGGAAGCACGAAAGGTGGTTCTAGCGCAACTGGATGGCAAATCAACGATAAAAAAGGTGGTTTCCAATACAATACTAAATTTAAAAAGCAAGAAACTCCTCCTGGAATGACCTCAATTGAAGGTGGAACATTCACTATGGGTAAAGTAGAAGATGACGTAATGCATGATTGGAACAATAGTCCAACAAAGCAACACGTTCAGTCTTTTTACATGGATGAAACGGAAGTTACAAATATGATGTATGCAGAATACTTATATTGGGTAAAATCAGTATATCCTCCAACAGAAGACAATTACAAACATATTTATAACGGAGTAATTCCAGATACTTTAGTATGGAGAAATCGTTTAGGTTATAACGAGACGATGACAAACAACTACTTAAGACACCCTGCTTATGCTAACTACCCAGTAGTTGGAGTGAATTGGATTCAAGCTACTGAGTTTTGCGAATGGAGAACCAACCGTGTAAACGAAAATATTCTTGAAAAAGAAGGTTATCTTAAAAAAGGTAACAAAATCAGTACAGAAGTAACTGCAGACTCAAACTTTGATACTGAATCATACATCAATTCACCTTCAAAAACATTTGGTGGTAAAGAAGATATTGTATTGAAAAAACAAATGGGTCAAAAAGGTCCTAGTAAAAAAGGAGCTGCTACAGCAACTGAAGCTAAAAATGTATATGCACAAAGAAGTTCAGGTATTATTTTGCCAGAATATAGACTTCCAACTGAAGCAGAATGGGAATATGCTGCATTAGCTTTAGTAGGTAACAGAGAATACAACATCTATAAAGGTCAAAAGAAATATCCTTGGAAAGGTCAATACACACGTTCTGGTAAAAGACAATTAAGAGGTGATCAATTGGCTAACTTCAAACAAGGTAAAGGAGATTACGGCGGAATTGCTGGATGGTCTGATGACGGCGCAGATATTACACAAATTGTTAAATTTTACCCTCCAAATGATTTTGGTTTATATGATATGGCAGGTAACGTAGCTGAATGGGTACAAGACGTTTACAGACCAATTGTTGATGATGAAGCAAACGATTTCAACTACTTCAGAGGTAACGTTTATACCAAAAATAAAATTGGTGATGACGGAACTGTAGAAATGGTTACTAGTGATAACATTAAATATGACACATTAAGCACAGGTAAAGTAATTGCTAGAAATTTCCCTGGTTCAATCGCTCAAGTACCAGTTGATGAAAACGAAACGTATTTAAGACAAAACTTCTCTACTTCTGATAACAGAAATTATAGAGATGGAGACAGACAATCATCAAAATACTTCGATTTTGGATCAACTGACGAAGAAGCTACTAAAAAAGAAGATCCAAACCAAAGAATGTACAAATCTCCATTACATAAAATTTCAGCAGATAGTGCAGGTAATCAATTAAGACAATATGACAAATCTGACAACAGAACAACATTAGTAGACGACAATGTAAGAGTTTACAAAGGAGGTTCTTGGAGAGATAGAGCTTATTGGTTAGACCCAGCTTCAAGAAGATATTTCCCACAAGATATGGCAACAGACTATATTGGATTTAGATGTGCAATGTCTAAAGTTGGACCAAAATCTAACAAGAAAACACCAAGAGGAAACGTTAAGAAATAATATTTCTTAAATAATATACAAAAGCCCTTTATTTTTAAAGGGCTTTTTTTTATTTTAGCAGTATGGAAATAGCAACAATTTACAACTACTTTTTGCAATCAACCGGTATTGCAACTGACAATAGAAAAATCAACGCAAACAATATGTTTGTAGCCCTTAAAGGCGACAATTTTAATGGAAATAAATTTGCTTTAAGTGCATTAGAAAACGGTGCCAAGTTTGCAATAATTGATGAAGCAGAATATAAAATTGACGAACGATTTATTTTAGTAGAAAATGCATTAGTTACGTTACAACAATTAGCCAATTACCATAGAAATCAACTTAATATTACCATAATTGGATTAACCGGAAGTAACGGAAAAACTACTACCAAAGAACTGATTCACGCTGTACTTTCTCAAAAATACAATACCAAAGCAACCATTGGAAATTTAAACAATCATATTGGCGTTCCATTAACACTTTTGTCTTTTGATACTAATACAGAAATAGGTATTGTAGAAATGGGTGCCAACCATCAAAAAGAAATTGAAATGCTATGCGGTATTTGCCAACCCGATTTTGGATATATCACTAATTTCGGAAAAGCCCATTTAGAAGGATTCGGCGGAACAGAAGGTGTAATTAAAGGCAAAAGCGAATTGTACGAATTTCTTTTTTCGAACCAAAAAACAGCATTTGTAAACACTGATGATGCCATTCAAAATGATAAAACGAAAAACATCAGTAGCATTGCTTTTGGTTTAAATACTCCAGAAAATTTCGTTTCCATTTCTAAGATAGAAACCAATCCAATGGTAAAAATTGAGTTTGATAACACTATTATTCAATCGCATTTAATAGGCTTATATAATGCGAATAACATTAATGCAGCCATAACTATTGGTAAACATTTCGGCGTATCAAATGAAAAAATAAAATTTGGTATAGAAAACTACATTCCAAATAATAATCGTTCTCAATTAATAGAAAAAAATTCAAACAAGATAATATTGGATGCTTACAATGCAAACCCGAGTAGTATGGTTGCAGCGTTAACCAATTTTTTTCAATTAAATGAGAAAAATAAAATCGCTATTTTGGGAGATATGTTTGAGTTAGGCATAGAAAGTTCCGAGGAACACAAAAAACTAATTGACTTTTGTATAAATCAAACAGGTAGTAATTTTTATTTTATTGGAAAAGATTTTTTTGCTCATAAAAACTCAAATTCAAACATGCATTTTTACTATACCTTTGAAACATTTAAAGCCGCATTTACAAATCTAAAAGCAGAAAACAGTTTCTTACTTATAAAAGGTTCACGAGGCATGAGTTTAGAAAGAACTTTAGAATTACTATAATAAAAAAGGCAACCAACTGGCTGCCTTTTTTTTATATTTCTATTTTGAAAACTACGATACCAAACCTCTTGAAATTACAATTCTTTGAATCTCTGAAGTACCTTCATAAATTTGGGTAATTTTAGAATCACGCATCATACGTTCTACGTGATATTCACTAACATAACCATTACCACCATGAATTTGTACCGCTTCATTAGCTACTTCTAAAGCAATTTCAGAGGCATATAATTTAGCCATTGCACCTGAATGCGCAATATCTTCACCTAAATCTTTTTCAGCTGCTGCCTTATGAATTAACAATCTTGCACATGTAATTTTCACATGCATATCAGCTAATTTGAAAGCAATGGCTTGATGTTGAAAAATTGGTTTTTTAAATGCCACTCGCTCTTGAGAATATTTCAACGCTAATTCATAAGCACCTTGAGCGATTCCTAATGCTTGAGAAGCTATTCCGATTCTTCCACCATTTAAAGTTGACATGGCAAAAGCAAAACCAAAACCGTCTTCACCAATTCTATTTTCTTTTGGAACTTTTACATCATTAAATAATAATGTATGCGTATCCGAACCACGAATACCCATTTTCTTTTCTTTCGGACCTACTTCAAAACCAGGCATTCCTTTTTCTACAATTAAAACATTAATTCCTTTATGTCCTTTTGAAACGTCTGTTTGAGCAATAACTAAATAAACAGAAGCCGTTCCTCCGTTTGTAATCCAATTTTTGGTACCATTTAATAAATAATGGTCACCCATATCAATTGCAGTCGTTTTTTGCGAAGTCGCATCTGAACCTGCTTCCGGCTCAGACAAACAGAATGCGCCAATTACATCACCTTTAGCTAAAGGTGTTAGGTATTTAATTTTTTGTTCTTCTGAACCATATTTTTCTAAACCAGCACAAACTAATGAGTTGTTTACAGACATAATAACTGCTGCAGAGGCATCAATTTTAGCAATTTCTTCCATAGCTAACACATAGGAAACACTATCTAAACCTGCACCACCATATTTAGGATCAACCATCATTCCCATAAAACCAAGTTCAGCCATTTTCTTAACTTGCTCAGTCGGAAATTTAGAATGTTCATCTCTCTCAATAACACCAGGTAATAATTCTGTAACAGCAAAATCTTTCGCCGCTTGTTGAATCATTAATTGCTCTTCGTTTAATTTAAAATCCATTATTTTACTATAGGTTATTTGAATATTTCATAAAAATTTGCACCAAATGTAGGTAAATAATATGAAATTTTCAATAAGAAATTGTATTTTTAACCCATGTTTAAGCACAACTATAACGTTATCGGCGTAATGTCAGGCACTTCATTAGATGGAGTGGATTTGGCACATATTAATTTTGAAATAAATGATGGGAAATGGTCCTACAAAATATTTGAATGTGATACATTTTCGTATTCTAATGAAATGATTTCAAAACTAAAAAATGGAATTCATTTAAGTAGCATTGAGCTTTCAGAGTTAAATATTGAATACACGAATTTGTTAGGAAATATCATTTCTGAATTCATAGCCAAAAACAACATTTCAAATCTTGATGCGGTTTGTTCTCACGGACATACTATTTTACATCAACCACAAAAAGGCTTTACCCTACAGATTGGTAATTTACCAGAAATCGCAAAAATTACAAATCAAAAAGTGGTTTGTAATTTTAGAGTACAAGATGTACTTTTTGGTGGACAAGGCGCGCCTTTAGTACCAATTGGTGATGAAATTTTATTTTCTGAATTCGATTATTGCTTAAATTTAGGTGGCTTTTCAAATATTTCTTTTGAAGAAAATAACGAACGAATTGCTTTTGACATTTCACCTGTGAATACCGTTTTAAATTTTTATGCGAATACGTTCGGATTAGAATATGACGATAAAGGTAAAATTTCGGAATCTGGAAATATAAACATAGAATTGTTTGATGAATTGAATAAATTAGAATTTTATCATAAATCGTATCCAAAATCATTAGGGTTTGAATTTGTACAAGAAATAATTTTACCTATTTTAAATAATTATCCTATTACAGTAGAAGACAAAATGCGTACATTTACAGAGCATATTGCCTTTCAAATTGGTGAAATATTAAAGACAAAAACTGGAAAACTATTAATTTCTGGCGGTGGTGTTTACAATGAATATTTAATCGAAAGAATAAAAAAATATTTACCCGCTATTGAAGTAATTATTCCTGATGAAAAAACCATACAATATAAAGAAGCTTTAATTTTTGCATTACTTGGCGTGCTAAAATTAAGAAATGAAATTAACGTTTTAGCAAGTGTAACAGGTGCTAAACAAAATCATAGCTCAGGCGAAGTATTTTAACTAATAATTTTACGTAATCATTTTTTACATTTATATTTGCATAATAAATCAAACCCTTACATCAAAACATGAAAGATTTACTTCATAAATTCGAAAATAAAGAACCTGAAATAGTATTCAATTGGAAAGATCCTGAAACGGAAGCAGAAGGTTGGACTGTAATAAATTCATTACGTGGTGGTGCAGCTGGTGGGGGAACACGAATGAGAAAAGGATTGGATCAAAACGAAGTACTTTCTTTAGCTAAAACGATGGAAGTGAAATTTTCAGTTTCTGGTCCTGCCATTGGTGGAGCGAAATCTGGAATTAATTTCGATCCAGCAGATCCTCGCAAAAAAGGCGTTTTAGAACGTTGGTATAAAGCGGTTTCTCCTTTATTAAAAAATTATTACGGAACAGGTGGCGATTTAAATGTAGATGAAATTCACGAAGTAATCCCAATGACAGAAGAATGTGGTGTATGGCATCCGCAAGAGGGTGTTTTCAACGGACATTTCAAACCAAGTGAAGCAGATAAAATCAATAGGATCGGACAATTGCGTCAAGGTGTTATCAAAGTAATTGAAAATGGTGAGTTTACTCCAGATTTGACTAAAAAATATACTGTAGCTGATATGATTACAGGATACGGAGTAGCAGAAGCAGTAAAGCATTTTTACGGAATTTATGGCGGTAACGTTGTTGGAAAAAAAGCCATTGTACAAGGTTTTGGAAATGTAGGTTCTGCAGCCGCTTTTTATTTAGCTAAAATGGGTGCGAAAGTAGTTGGAATTATCGATAGAGATGGCGGTGTACTAAACGAAAACGGATTTACATTTGAAGAAATCACAGAATTATTCAGAAATAAAGATGGCAACAAATTGGTTTCTGACCAAATGATTCCTTTTGATGAAATCAATAATAAAATTTGGAAAATTGGTGCACAAATTTTTGCTCCGTGTGCCGCTTCAAGAATTGTTTCTAAAGACAATGTAGAAAATATGATTACAAATGGTTTAGAAGTTATTTCGTGTGGTGCTAATGTTCCTTTCGCCGACGCAGCAATTTTCTACGGTCCAATTATGGAAGAAACTGACAATAAAGTAAGTTTAATTCCTGATTTTATTTCAAACTGTGGGATGGCAAGAGTTTTTGCATACTTTATGGAGAAAAAAGTACAAATGACAGATGAAGCTATTTTTAATGATGCTTCTGAAATTATAGGAAAAGCCATTCAAAAAACATTTGATGTAAGTTCTAGCAAGACAAATATTAGCGCTAGAGCTTATGAAATTGCTTTAAAACAATTGGTATAAAATTAAAAATACCTTAACTATTAAAAACTAGGTTTAAACTATTTTGAACCTAGTTTTTTTGTTTCAACAATTTTTATTACTTTTAATCGTTATTACAAAAAACCAAAAATGAAATCAATTATAAATTTATTTAAAACACTATACGAGCACGGCTATTTTACCTTGCTTTTACTGGTTTTATTAATTGGTTCAGTTTGGTTGTTAATTCAATTTTTAAAAAAATCAACACTTTCTGATTCAAATAAATCCATTGTAATTACTACACATTCAGTAGTCTGCATCGTACTTTTATTATTATTTGTACGATTTTGGCCTCCGTATGGAAAAACCGAAATGTTAATTGCGCAAGGTGGCGGTGGCGGTGGTGTTACCTTAAATTATGGCGATACCGATTTTGGAAAAGGAGATGATTATTTAAATGAAACCTTAGAAGTGAATATGAAAGATGTGGCTTCAGAACCTGAAGAATCTACTCCTGAAGATATATTAACTCAAGATAATGCTGGAGCCGATGTACCTACTCCACCAAAATCTAAAATCAAACCAAAAAACAACACACCAACCGAAACAAAACCAGTTGAAACAACCAAAGCACCCGTAAAAAAACCTAATAGTGCTTTGAGCAATATGATTAAAGGTAAAAACAAAGGAGGTGATGGAAATAGTACTACAAACGGAAATCAAGGTTCGGCTAATGGAAATGCCAATTCAAACGGGTATTATGGCGGCGGCGGTTCTGGAGGTGGAACAGGTGGCGGAAATGGTACTGGAAACGGAAATGGCAATGGAGCAGGAAATGGCTCAGGGTCTGGTGGCGGAAATGGAAGTGGTGGCACAGGTGGTGCCAATTATAGTTTAGCTGGAAGAAGAAATATTAATAAACCCGCAGTTGGTAACGAATGTAATTCTTTCGGAAAAGTAGTAATTGAAGTTACTGTTGATAAAGCTGGAAATACAATTGGAGTATCAAATGGTAGAGGTACAACTGGAGATGCTTGCTTAATTGCATTAGCTAAAAACTTTGCTCGAAAAACAAAATGGACACCAAGTGATTCTGCTGCTGAAAAACAAGTTGGAACTATTACTTATAACTTTCAAAATTAATATTTGGCTATAGAATTTCTATACGAATACCCAAATAAACCTTCTAAACTTTTAAACTTTTAAACATTAAACATTTATATTTGCATCACTATTAAAAACAAAACAGATGCAACATATAATTGACCGTTTTATTGGATACGTTACTGTAGATACAGAATCGGATCCGGAATCAAACTCTACACCAAGTACAGCTAAACAATGGGATTTAGCAAACAAATTAGTTGAAGAGCTAAAACAAATAGGTTTGTCAGATGTTTCAATTGACGACAAATCCTATGTAATGGCAACTTTACCAAGTAATTTAGATTATGAAGTACCTACAATTGGTTTTGTTTCGCATTTTGATACCACTCCTGATTTTACTGGCAAAGATGTAAAACCACAAATTATTAAAAATTATGATGGTGGCGATATTATTTTAAATGCCGAAAAAAACATCATCCTATCACCTTCTTACTTTAAAGATTTATTACAATATAAAGGTCAAACTTTAATTACTACTGACGGAACTACGCTACTTGGTGCAGATGACAAAGCAGGAATTACTGAAATTATGACTGCAATGGAATATTTAGTTCAACATCCAGAAATTAAACACGGAGCATTAAAAGTATGTTTTACACCAGATGAAGAAATTGGTCGTGGTGCAGACCACTTTGATGTAGAAAAATTTGGTGCAGATTGGGCATATACTATGGACGGAAGTCAAATTGGCGAATTAGAATATGAAAATTTTAATGCGGCTGGAGTAAAAATAACTTTTAAAGGAAAAAGTGTGCATCCAGGATATGCGAAAGGAAAAATGATCAATTCGATGCTTTTAGCAAATAAATTTATTTCTAAATTACCGAAAGATGAAACTCCTGAAACGACTAAAAATTACGAAGGATTTTATCACGTTACAAATATTCAAGGTAGCATAGAAGATACTTTAGTGCAATTGATTATTAGAGATCATAATCGTAAGAAATTTGAAAAACGAAAGGTCTATGTTGAAGAAGTAGTTGCTAAAATTAATAAGAAATACCAAAAACAATTTGGCGAAGACATTGCTATTTTAGAAATAAAAGACCAATATTATAATATGCGTGAAAAAGTAGAACCTGTAATGCATATTGTAAAACTTGCCGAACAAGCTATGAAAGAACTAAACATCAAACCTCTAATTAAGCCAATTCGTGGCGGAACTGATGGTTCGCGTTTATCATTTATGGGATTACCTTGTCCGAATATTTTTGCTGGCGGTCACAATTTTCACGGCAAATACGAATATGTACCTGTAGAAAGTATGCAAAAAGCCGTTGAAGTAATTGTGAGAATTGCAGAATTAAACGCGATTCAGAATAAGAAATAGTAGAAAAGAAAAGATTCTGAAACACGTTCAGAAAGACAAAATACACTTTATACAAAAATTCCAAATTCCACTGTTTTTTCAGTTTGGAATTTGGAATTTATTTTTTTTGAATTTAAAATATTATTTCTTCTCGTTCAATTTTAAACTCATTTCAGCAGAAATTGAACTTTTTTCAATTTTTAATTTACCCGACATGGTTTCCATAACAATTGTAGTTTCAGCAATTTCAGAAACTTTACCATGAATTCCGGCAATTGTAATAATTTTATCGCCTGTTTTTAAATCGGTTAAAAATTGTTTTTCTAATTTAATTTTTTTGTTTTTTGGCATAATAATTAAGAAGTAAAATACTCCTATCATTAATACCAACTGTGCAATTAACATTGGATTCATATCGTTTTTATTTAGATTTAATACTTGCTTTTATATTAATGGTTTCAACAATTTTTGCTGTGTTACATGTAATCATAACTGATTTTGTAACTTCACCAGACTTCCCATTTGAATCAAATTTTACTTGAATTGGCGCTGATTCCCCAGGCTCTATAGCCTCTTTAGTAACTTCTGGAACTGTACAACCACAAGAACCATGTGCTTCTACTACATATAAATCGTTCTCTCCTATGTTTTTAATTGTAAATGTTGTAGATACGATTTCACCTTGCATGATTTCGCCAAAATCGTGTACTTCTTTATCAAATTTCACCTTTGTTTTAGGCGCATTTGCGTTTTCTTGTATTCTACGACTAATTTCATCCTCGGTAATTACTTCTTTTTTACAAGACCAAGTAATTAACAATGAAGCTAAAACAAAAATTCTAATTGTTTTTTTCATAATAATTAATTTATAACAATCCTCTACCCGCTTTTTTAATCTTATCATCGGCTTGAAATTCTTTTACTAAATTATCTAAAATTCCGTTGATAAATATACTACTTTTTGGCGTAGAATATTCTTTAGCAATTTCTAAATATTCATTTAAGGTAACTTTTACAGGAATTGATGGAAATTTTAACAATTCGCAAATAGCCATTTTAAGGATGATAGTGTCTAATTCCGCTATACGCTCCTTATCCCAATTTGGTGTTTTGTTTTCAAATGTGGCTGCAAATTCCAATTCATTTAAAACTGTTTTTCTAAATAAATTTCTTACAAATTCTTTGTCATCTAAATCTTTAAAAACAACTGGCAACTCTAAAGAATCATCGAAACTTTTTATCGACTTAATTTGCTTAGAAAGTAAGGTGTTAATTACAGGAATATCATCAACCCATGTAATTTTATAATCTTCTAAATAATCGTAAAGTTTTTCGTTTGGTGCAATAATCTCATTAAAAACATCATATATAAAGAAAATATCTTTCTTAAATTCTGATGTTTCAACTGCCATATATCGTTTGTATATATCCGAAGTTTTAATTGCTTCTAAAAGGAAAATAATACAATCGTCATTACGTTTCCAATTGTCAATTTTTCTTTCTTCTAATTTATCATAAAAGGAAGTGTGATTTCCTAAAATTTTAAAGAAACTGTTATTTACAAACTTAAAGTTAGGATTTTGTTCTTCTTTTGTAGCCAAATGTTTTTTAGAAGCTAATTCTAAATATGCTTTTTCTTTGAGTTGTAATTCATTGAAAACAGAAAGCATTACTAAATATAAATCTTGAGAATTTTCAATACTTTGTAATAAAAATCTTTCTTCTTTATCTAATGAATCCGATTCGTGTCTATGCATTGCATAGATGGTTTGCATCACTTTTACTCTAAAATGTCTTCTGTTAAGCATGGCTAAGAACTTTAAAAAAATTATCCCGAAATAATTATTGTTTTATTTCGGGACAAATTTACAATTTTTTATTTTAAAGAATTATTTGTTTTGTAATTCTTTTTTTCTGTCATCAATTCTTTTTTGAGCAATATTTAATGCTGCTTGATGTGTAGTAATATTTTGAACATCTGATAGGGTAAAGATATCCATTGCAGTATGGTAAATATTTTCTGTTTTTTCCATAACTTGAGCAGAAGTTAAATTTGCCAATTCAGAATACACATTAATTACACCACCAGCATTAATTAAGAAATCAGGAGCATATAAAATTCCTTTTTCTTTCAATAATTTTCCATGAATCACTTCATTAGCAAGTTGGTTATTAGCCGCCCCAGCAATTACTTTTGCTTGAATTTTACTAATGGTTTCATCATTTATTGTTGCACCTAAAGCACATGGCGCATAAATATCAACATCTAAACTGTATAAATCGTTTCCACTAAAAATTTTAGCACCGTATTTTGAACCCACTTCATGTAGTCTATTTTCGTTAATATCAGAAATAGTTACTATTGCGCCTTCATTCGTTAAATGTTGTACTAAAACTTCTCCAACATGTCCAATTCCTTGTACTAAAACGCTCTTTCCAGCTAAAGTATCTACACCAAATTTATGTTTAGCTGCCGCTTTCATTCCCATAAAAACTCCATATGCTGTGATTGGAGAAGGATTTCCAGAGCCACCTTTACTTTCAGAAATTCCAGTAACATAAGGCGTTACTTCTCTTACCGTATCCATATCTTTAGTTTCCATTCCAACATCTTCAGCTGTAATGTATTTTCCAGATAATGAATTTACATATTCTCCGAATTTTCTCATCAATTCCGGTGTTTTTTCAGTTTTGGCATCACCAATAATAACTGCTTTTCCACCACCTAAATTCAATCCTGAAATAGAAGATTTAAAAGACATTCCTCGAGATAATCGCAACACATCATTTAAGGCTTCCCACTCGTTTGCGTATTTCCACATTCTGGTACCTCCAAGTGCAGGTCCAAGAACTGTATTATGAATTCCGATTATTGCTTTTAATCCTGTATCTTTGTCATTACAAAAAACAACTTGTTCGTGTCCGTCAAAAGAAATTTGACCAAAAACTGGATCTACTTTATGTAGTTCATTTGAATTTATAATATCTGTTGTCATGAGTATATTTGATTATTTGTCAATAATAAGTCGCAAAAATAGGTATAAATTATATATAATTCTCGTTTTTTATTTTATTTTTACGAATACAACAATTAGAAGATTTAAACATAAAAGAAAAAAAAACCATAAATTATCTAACAAATTTAATATTACTTTAAATTACTTTACTTTAAATGAAAGAATTACAATATTTAAATAAATATTTTATAAAATACAAATTCCGCTTTTTATTTGGAATTGTTATTACTATTATAGCACAAATATTTGCATTATACACTCCAGAATTAGTTGGAAAATCGATTTCCTTAATTGAAACCTTTCTGAAATCGGAAAACAAAGACACTGCTTTATTAAAAAACGAACTCTTTAAAAATATTGCACTAATCATATTCTGCACTTTAATTGCTGGATTTTTGACCTTTTTAATGCGTCAAACCTTAATTGTAATGTCACGTTTTGTAGAATTTGATTTGAAAAATGAAATATTCAATCATTACCAAAACCTTTCTCAAAATTTTTACAAAAAAAACAGAACCGGCGATTTAATGAATCGTATTAGTGAAGATGTCGGAAAAGTAAGAATGTATGTAGGACCAGCGGTAATGTATACCATAAATACAATAATTCGATTTGCTGCAATCATTATTAGTATGTCGGCAGTAAACGTAAAACTTACCATTTATTGCTTGCTTCCATTACCCATTTTATCTTATAGTATTTTTGTTTTAAGCAAACGAATCAATAAAAAAAGTACCGAATATCAAGAAAATCTATCTACGCTTTCCTCTTTTACACAAGAATTTTTTTCTGGAATCAGAGTAATAAAAGCATATGCTTTAGAAAATGATAGAAATAATGAATTCATTAAATTATCTAAAATTAGTAAAGAAAAAAACTTAGCGTTAGCCAAAACAAACGCTTTATTTGGACCTCTAATGATTTTATTAATTGGATTAAGTTATTTAATTGTAATTTTTGTAGGCGGACAAATGTATGTTAATGGAGAAATTAAAGACATTGGAGTAATAGCTAAGTTTTTATTATACATAGGAATGTTAGTTTGGCCAGTAGCTTCATTTGGCTGGGTTTCTTCATTGGTTCAAGAAGCAGAAGCCTCACAAAAACGAATCAATGAATTTTTGACAGAGCAACCCGAAATTCAAAATATAGGAACAATTACCACTCCAATTGAAGGAAAAATTACTTTTGAAAATGTAAGTTATACCTACGATGACACAAACATAAAAGCACTAACAGATGTTAGTTTCACAATAAACAAGGGAGAAACCATAGCGATTTTAGGAAAAACAGGATCAGGAAAATCTACAATATTATCTTTATTAACACGGATTCACGACGTATCTGGAATATCAAAAATTAAAATTGATGATAAAGATTTAGCAGATTACGATTTGTATCATTTACGAAAAAGTATGAGTATTGTTACACAAGATCCATTCTTATTTTCCGATTCAATAAAAAACAATATAAAATTTGGAAAAGAAGATGCTACTGACGGTGAAATTGTAGAAGCAGCAAAAATGGCCGTAGTGGATGATAATATTCAATTGTTTACTAATAAATATGACACTATTTTAGGTGAAAGAGGAATCACTTTATCAGGCGGACAAAAACAACGTGTTTCTATTGCAAGAGCAATTATTAAAGAAGCGCCAATTTTAGTATTAGACGATTGTTTAAGCGCCGTAGATACCGAAACTGAGGAAAAAATAATTAATAATTTTAAGTTAATTTTCAAAGACAAAACAACTATTATCGTTACACATCGAGCTTCTGCTGCAAAAAACGCAAATAAAATTATTATTTTAGATGAAGGAAAAATTGTTCAGCAAGGCACACACAATGAACTTGTATCTGAAGAAGGCTTTTATAAAGATTTATTCATAAAACAACTTTCTGAAAAAGAAAATGCTTAAAAAAATTGTTTAATAAAGTTTTTTTTTAGATTTTTGAAACACGAAAACAACTAATAATTGAACGAAGGATTATGAATGACAAAGAATTAGTAGAAAAAGACATTTTTTCTAAGGTATTAAGAGCAGGAAGAAGAACGTACTTCTTTGATGTTAGAGCAACAAAAGCAGACGATTATTACATTACCATTACTGAAAGTAAAAAATTTACTGAAGAAGATGGTTCGTATCATTTTAAGAAACATAAAATTTATTTATATAAAGAAGACTTTGCTTCTTTTAATGAAATTTTAAGCGAAATGACCGAATATGTAATTAACCATAAAGGAGAAGAAGTTATTTCAGAAAGACACCAAAAGGATTTTAAAAAAGAATCTGACGGAACAGAATATTCAAATTCTGAAGAAGAAACGCCTATAACTTCTTCAAACAGTTATACAGATATTAATTTTGATGATATTTAAAAAAAATGCTTTCTTAGGAAAGCATTTTTTTTATAACCTATTTTGGCTTTTTTAATTTCAATAAATACAAATAAAAAAAGGCAATCTTTCGATTGCCTTTTTTTGAGCCAGTGGAGGGACTCGAACCCACGACCTGCTGATTACAAATCAGCTGCTCTAGCCAGCTGAGCTACACCGGCGACTCATTTTGCAGTGCAAATATAGTCTTGATAATTTAATTTGCAAAAAAAATAATCATTTTTTTTGCGATTTTTTTTAGTTTAATTCGTTCACTTTTGCAACAAATTGATTTGCAGCAACTTCGAATTCCTCTTTAACTAATTTATAATGTGCTTTTTTATTTTCAACATTTTTTTGGTTTACTTTAACCATTAATGCATCAAATGTATCGTAAATATCTCCTACTAAAGCCTCTGAAGATTCAGTTGGTTTTCCTGTAGAGGTCATTTCCCAAATATATACTATGTTTAAGATATCTCCTAAAACGTAGTTAATTTCTTTTTTCAAGTTTTTAACGCTTGCCATTTTGTTATTTTTAAAAATTATGATGCAAAAGTAAACAATATATCAATACGCTGCTAATTAAATTGTAATTTCCAATAGAGTTGCTTCGCCAATAATTTCAAAACCATCAATTATTGCTGGTATTAATACGGTATCTCCTTTTTTAAATTCAGATTGAAAATGTAACATATTTATAGTAAAACTTCCTTCTGTACACATCAAAACCGTAAACGATTCTTTCGTTTTTTTCCAATTGTATCTTTCTGAAATTTGTAAAATATTGGTCTTAAAAAACGGACATTCTACTAAATTAACCGATTTGTTTTTAGCAACATCGTAGTTTAATTTAGTATTTGTAGGTTCAAAGTTTATTGCGTCAAGAGCTAAATCTGTATGTAACTCTCTACTCATTCCACTAGCATCTACCCTATCCCAATCGTATAATCGGTAGGTAATATCGCTAGTTTGTTGAATTTCTGCAATTAAAACACCAGCACCGATAGCATGAACTGTACCTGTTTCCAGAAAAAAAGCATCGCCTTTTTTTACAGGTGTTTCATTTAAAATAGTAACTAATGTTTTATTTTCTATGTGTTCTTGATAGTCTTTTTTATTAGTTTTGTCTTTAAATCCAACAACCAATCTTGCATTATCATCAGCTTGCATAACGTACCACATTTCTGTTTTACCAAAAGAATTGTGCCGCTCTTTTGCCAATGCATCATTAGGATGCACTTGAATAGATAAATCTTCTTTAGCGTCTAAAAACTTAAAAAGCAAAGGAAAATTAAGCCCAAAATTTTGAATGGAATTAACACCTAATAATTCTGTAGGATATTTTTCAATTAATTGATTTAAATTCAATCCTTCAAATGCTCCATTAGCTACAACACTAATGTCATTTTCTACGGTTGATAATTCCCAGCTTTCGCCAATTTGGCTGCCATCAAAAGATTTATTTAATACTTTTTTTAGTTTTGTACCTCCCCAAATTCGTTCTTTAAAAATGGGTTTGAAAAGTAAAGGATAAAACAACATTTATTCGCCTCTATAAGTTACAAAATTACGTGGCGTTTCGTATAAAACCACTTCTAAATGTAAATTTAAATTAATATGTGTTCTTAATTTTTGCCAAATAACAACTGAAATATTTTCGGCTGTTGGATTTAAATTTTCAAAATCAGGAACATCTAAATTCAAATTTTTATGATCAAACGCATTTTCAATATGTTCTTTTATTAAATCTGACAAAATTTTTACATCAATTACAAAACCAGTTTCCTGATCAATTTCACCTGTAACACTTACAATTAATTCGTAGTTGTGCCCATGATAATTTGGATTGTTGCATTTACCGAAAATGGCATCGTTTTGTTCCATAGACCAATCTTTTCGATATAACCTATGTGCAGCATTAAAATGCGCTTTTCTACTTACTGTTACTTTCATTTTTTTATTTATTGTCATCAAAATGATGATAAAATTCCTCAAATATTATTTTAAACCAAACCGTATAAAGATTCGGATTTGCAATCATGTCATTTTTTACTTCTTCAATCTTCATCCATTTCCAATTTTCTACTTCATCTTTGTTGATATCGGGCACATCGTTATAATAACCAAGCATAACATGATCTAATTCGTGTTCGGTTAACCCGTTATCAAATGGAGCTTTATAGATAAAATGAAACATTTCTTTTAGTTCTGTTTCAAAACCCATTTCTTCTCGAAGTCGTCTGGTGCCAGCTTGAATATTTGTTTCATTTTCTCTTTGATGACTACAACAAGTATTGGTCCACAATAATGGAGAATGGTATTTATGATGCGCACGTTGTTGCAACATCAACTCATTTTTATCATTTAAAATAAAAACAGAAAAGGCTCTGTGCAAAACCGCTTTTTCGTGTGCTTCTAGCTTATTCATCAATCCAATTGGATTGTCATTTGCATCAACTAAAATAACTTTTTCTTCTACCACTCTTAAATATTTAATTGTCAAATTTACAAAAAAAATAATTTTTACAGCAAAGATATACTGAAATAAAGACTTTAACGTATTGTTAATAAAATTGGGTTGGTTATACCATAAAAAATTGTATTTTTACGCTTCTAAAATTTTAAAAGAAAAAATGGGTAAAATCATTGCAATTGCCAATCAAAAGGGCGGGGTAGGAAAAACAACAACTTCGATAAATCTTGCCGCTGCATTAGGTGTTTTGGAAAAAAAGGTGCTTTTAATTGATGCCGATCCGCAAGCAAATGCGAGCTCTGGTTTAGGAATTGACGTGGAAGGTGTTGAAATAGGTACTTATCAAATAATAGAACACAGCAATACCGCAAAAGAAGGTGTGATTTCTACAAGCGCTCCAAATGTTTGGATTATACCCGCACATATTGACTTAGTTGCCATAGAAATTGAATTGGTTGACAAAGACAATAGAGAATATATGCTAAAACAAGCCTTACAAGAAATTAAGGAGGATTACGATTATATAATTATTGACTGCGCGCCATCTTTAGGTTTATTAACGTTAAATGCGTTAACCGCTGCAGATAGTGTTGTAATTCCTATTCAATGTGAATATTTTGCATTAGAAGGTTTAGGAAAACTATTAAACACAATAAAAAGTGTACAAAAAATTCATAATCCAAGTTTAGATATTGAAGGATTACTTTTAACTATGTACGATACCCGTTTACGATTATCAAATCAGGTAGTTGACGAAGTTCAAAAACATTTTAATAATATGGTGTTTTCGACTATTATTCAAAGAAATATTAAATTAAGTGAAGCACCAAGTTTTGGAGAAAGCATTATAAATTATGATGCAACAAGCAAAGGAGCTGCAAATTACTTAAATTTAGCAGAAGAAATTATCAAGAAAAACAGTAGTAACTAATGACAAAAGCAGTAAAAAAACCTGTGTTAGGAAGAGGACTTTCAGCACTTTTAAGCGATCCTTCAAACGACATTAAGTCTGTAGAAGATAAAAATGCAGATAAAGTTGTAGGAAGTATCATCGAACTTGATATTAATTTTATTGAAATAAATCCGTTTCAACCAAGAACTAATTTCAATGAAGACACACTTCAAGAATTAGCTAAATCTATTAAAGAAGTTGGTGTTATTCAACCTATTACTGTTAGAAAATTAGAATTTAACAAATACCAACTAATTTCTGGAGAACGAAGATTACGTGCTTCAAAATTATTAGGACTTGCTACTATTCCTGCCTATATCAGATTAGCAAATGATAACGAATCACTTGTTATGGCTTTGGTTGAGAACATTCAACGTCATGATTTGGACCCAATTGAAGTTGCCATTTCGTACCAAAGATTAATTGAAGAAGTAAATTTAACTCAGGAAGAAATGAGTGAGCGTGTAGGAAAAAAACGTTCAACCATTACTAACTATTTACGTTTGCTAAAATTAGATCCAATTATTCAAACAGGAATGAGAGATGGATTTATTTCGATGGGACACGGTAGAGCATTAATTAACATTGAAAACCAAGAAGCGCAAAGTGATATTTACCACACCGTTGTTACTCAAAACTTATCGGTTAGAGATACAGAAGCGTTAGTAAAAAAATATCAAGAAGGTTTAAAACCTAAATCAAGCAAAACGACTACTACAAAAACATTCGAAATTGCTATCGAACAAAAGAAAACTTTTGCTAACTTCTTTGGTGCAAAAGTGGATATCAGTGTTGCTGCAAATGGCAAAGGAAAAATAGCCATTCCTTTTCATTCTGAAGAAGATTTTAATCGAATTATGAAATTAATCAACGATTAGTGAAGCGGTTTCTTTACATAATTATTTTACTGTTTTTGGGCACAACATTTTCTGTGGCTCAAAAGAGAGAATTAAAAATTGAAACTAAAGACATCGTAAAGTCTGATATTAATCCATTATCGCCAGCAAAAGCAGCTTTTTATTCTGCAATTTTGCCAGGATTAGGTCAGGCGTACAATAAAAAATATTGGAAAATCCCTATAGTTTACGGTGCTATTGGTGCTGGGGTGTATTTTATTATGGACAATAATAAAAAACACAATCAATACCGTGACGAATACAAAAAACGATTAGCCAATGATGGCGCAATTGACACTTCAGATCCTACATATGGAAAGTTAAGTACTGAAAGTGTTATTAGAGGTCAAAAATTCTATCAAAAAAACAGAGACTTATCTGTACTTATTACTGCTGGTTTGTACATTCTAAATATTGTAGAAGCAAATGTAGACGCTCATTTATTGCAATTTAACGTAAATGACGATTTATCATTAAAACCAGATTTACACACCAATCCGTATACATTTAACCAAAATGTAGGTTTTACATTAACGTATCAATTTTAACATTTTATTTCGTAACATTTTATTTAAAACAACAACTAATCAAAATGAAAATAGCATTATTAGGGTACGGTAAAATGGGAAAAGTAATAGAAAAAATTGCTTTAGAACGCGGTCATGAAATTGTGTTACGAAAAGATAGTTCTGACACTTTTGAAGGAATTACAAAAGCAGATATCGCCATAGATTTTAGTGTTCCAACCTCAGCTGTTAGCCATATTTCAGAATGTTTAAACCAAAATATTCCTGTAATCTCTGGAACTACCGGTTGGTTAGAAAATTATGATGAAATGGTACATTTATGCCAAGAAAAAAACGGAAGTTTTATTTATGCTTCGAACTTTAGTTTAGGCGTAAATATATTTTTCGAACTAAATAATTATTTAGCGAAAATGATGAAAAACCTTAAAGATTACAATGTCTCAATGGAAGAAATTCATCACACTCAAAAATTAGATGCCCCAAGCGGAACAGCAATAAGTTTGGCAAATGGAATTATAGAAAACACAGATTATGTTAATTGGACATTAGAAAATCCAACTGCGAATCAAATTTATATTGACGCAAAAAGAATAGAAAACATTCCTGGAACTCATTCTGTTTTTTACGACAGCAAAGTGGATCAAATAGAAATAAAGCATACCGCACATAGCAGAGAAGGCTTTGCTTTAGGTTCGGTCATAGCTGCAGAATGGTTAATAGGTAAAAAAGGCGTTTTCACAATGAAAGACGTTTTGGGAATATAAGTATAATTTACGATTTACAAAAAAACAAAATTATGGACATATCAACTTGGATTATTACAGTATTAATAATTAGCACATTACACGCAATTTGTACTTGGAAACTATACCTAAAAGCCGGTAAAAAAGCTTGGGAAGCATTTGTTCCTGTTTATAACGGAATCGTATTAATGCAAATCATAAACCGTCCAAAGTGGTGGGTACTTTTATTATTTTTACCTGTAATTAACTTGTTAATTTTACCTGTAATTTGGATTGAAACCTTACGTACTTTCGGTAGAAAATCCACTTCAGATATGTGGTTGGGAGTAATCACATTCGGATTGTATGTTGGTTATGTAAATTATACACAAGACGTTTCATACGAAGCTGAACGCGACACCAAACCCGCAACAAAAGCGTTAGACACTTTAGGTTCAATTACTTTTGCTTTAATAGTAGCGACTTTTGTGCATACGTATTTTATTCAACCATTTGTAATTCCTTCTTCATCATTAGAAAAATCATTATTAATTGGCGATTTCTTATTCGTAAGTAAATTTCATTACGGTGCAAGAACGCCAATGACTCCAATTGCAGCACCAATGGTACACGACTCTATTCCAATGGTAAAAAAACTTTCGTATTTAAGCAAACCACAATTACCTTATTTTAGATTTCCTGCTTTAGAAAAAATTAAGAATAACGACATTGTTGTTTTCAATTGGCCAAGAGATACACTATCGAATATGTATTTGCCAGCTACAGAAAGGATTGACAAACCTCGCGATAAGAAAACAAATTATGTAAAACGTTGTGTGGGTATTGCCGGCGACAGTTTGCAAATTAAAGACGGAATTGTTTTTGTAAATGGTAAAGAGCTTATTTTACCTGAAAGGGCAAAACCTCAGTATTCTTATAAAATTAGTACCGACGGCAAAACACCAATTGATTTTGAAACGATTTTAAGAGAAATGAAAGTTACTGATCCAGCAGGAATGATAACTAACGACACACTTTACGTACAAGCATTAACTTTTGAAAATGCAGAAAAATTAAAATCAATTAGCGGTATCACTTCGGTAAAAAGAATGATAAACAAAAAAGCCGAAGATGGCGTGTTTCCAGATTTTAAAGATGGAAAACCATCCGTAACGAACAACTGGAATGGCGATAATTTTGGACCAATTTATATTCCACAAGCTGGAAAAACAGTTGCTTTAAACAAAGAAACGTTACCCTTGTATAAATTAATCATCACAGAGTATGAAGGAAATACGTTAGAAGTAAAAGGTAGTGAAATTAAAATAAACGGTAAAATAGCTACTTCCTACACCTTTAAACAAGATTATTATTGGATGATGGGAGACAACAGACATAATTCGTTAGATGCGCGTTATTTCGGCTACACGCCTGCAGATCATATTGTTGGTAAACCTATTTTTATATGGATGAGTTTAGATTGGAATGCAAAAGGCTTACTAAATAAATTTAGAACCGAACGTTTCTTCACAACTGTTAGCGGAGAAGGTCAACCCGAATCATATTTCAAATACTTCTTATTCCTTTTAGCAGGATATTTTGCTTGGGATTGGTATAGAGGTAAGAAAAAGAAAAAAGAAACAGATTTACTTTAAA
>NZ_JAGNYF010000025.1 GCF_017985075.1 Flavobacterium sp. | reverse complement strand
CATCAAATGAGATTTTAATAGTATTTGTTCCCATTGCTGCCATTTCTTCATTGTCAGGCATTGTCATTTCATACGTTACAGCGCCTGTTTTTGTTTGTGCATAAAATTGTGTAGATACAATTGCAAAAGCAACAAATGCTAATTTTTTTAAGTTCTTCATGTGTAATTGGGTTTAAATTTAAAGATTAGTATATTATTTTAATAAGAAGTTACAATTTAAAGTTACTTTTTTAGAAACTTTTTTGGAAACAACACTTGGTATTTCAATATCAAAGTCAGACACATTAACGTTAAAATCTGTTTTAATTTCTATATCCGAACCTGTTTTTTTAATTTTTGCAATCGAAGTAATATCTTTACTTTTTCCGTGAAGTTCTAATTTACCTTTAATAGTATAATCTTTAAAAGTCGAAGTTAATTTAGAGATATCAAAATTCTCAATTTTACCTTTAAAAGTTGCTTTAGGAAATTTAGAACTTTCAATATAATTTTCATTAAAATGCTCTTCCATCAATGCAATTTTAAAACGAAAACCTTTCATTAAAGCTAAAACCGCAATTTCGCCATTATTCGTATTCAATATACAAGTTACCGCGTTATTTTTTGCTTTAATTTCTTCAAAAGAAGGTACAGAGGCTTCAAAACTGATGCTACCAGTTTTGGTGATTTTTTTTTCTTGAATTGGTGATAAACTTACTAATAATAACCATCCAATTAGGGCAATTTTTTTCATACAACTATTTTTAAGATGGAAACTATTTTTGAAATTTATTCTAAAAGTCCGTCGGTATTCCAATCAGTAATTAAATCAATTGTGGTTTGTGGTAGTCGAGTTCCTTGGTATGGCATCATACCTGAAGCGCCTTGAGCTCTTGAAACACGATCTAAAAGCCCATTATTTTGAACAGATAATTTCACTTGATTATAAGTAACTAATGACGTTTGTGCACCCGCAGATGGAGTAGTGCCGTGACAAGCCACGCAATTATTATCTATAATCGGTTTTATGTTTTGGATGTATTTTGTTGTATTTGAAGTTAAAGGGATTGTTAAATCATCTTCTGAATGATTGCTACAACCAAAAACAAAAAATAGTGTACTTAAAATTAAATAATGTATTTTTTTCATGTTAAAATTGTTTTATAATCACAATATTACAAAATAATTAATAAGTTTGTACGTAGAGAATTAAAATATATGAAAAAAATAGTTGTTGGTATAGTTGTACTGTTTGCGATACTTTTGGTGTCTTACAAATATTTATATCATGCACACAGAGATATTGCAAATGAGGAAGCTGTTTTTTCAGTAACAGTAAAACAAGTTTCGAATGATTTTTTGCAAGATGAAGCAAAAGCAAATTTAAAATACTTAGATAAATCTATACAAATTACAGGAAAAGTTACTAATGTTGATATAGCAAATAAAACCATAGTATTGGACGAGAAAGTATTTGTACTATTAAAAGACACCAATGTTGTTAAATTAAATGAAACTGTTTTGGTTAAAGGAAGAGTTATTGGATACGACTCATTATTAGAAGAAATTAAAATAGATCAAGCTGAAATTAAATAATTATGATAAAGAAAATTACTTTTTTATTTTGTGTATTTCCATTTTTAATGGTTGCTCAAGACGATTTACTTAATGAAATCGATACGATATCTGACGCAAATGAATCAGAAGTTGCGGCATTTAAATCATTAAAAATTGTGAATTTAGAATCTACAAAATTGGCCGCAAAAGGTGATATGTATTTTGTGGTTGCTCACAGATTTGGTTATTTTGACAAAGGTTTTGAAGACTTTTTTGGTTTAGACGAAGCCAATACTCGTTTACAATTTGTATATGGATTAACCAATGGTGTTACGATTCATGCTTCTCGTTCTGGATTTCAAAAAACGTATGAGTTTGCAACCAAATACAGATTGTTTGGACAAAAAAAACAAGGATTTCCTTTTGAAATTGTTGGTTTCAATAGTTTAGCAATTAATACGGAATTAGAAAAAACAGTATTGCCAAAATTAGAGTTTTCAGATCGTTTGGCTTATGTTAATCAAATTCTAATTTCAAGAAAATTCAATGATAATTTATCGTTAGAAATTGCACCAACACATTTTCATCAAAATTATGTTGCCAATAATTCTCAAGACAATAGTCAATTTGCTATTGGTTTAGGAGGAAGATATAAGTTTACCAAACGTTGGTCGTTTAATGTGGATTATGCAGCACATTTAAACAGAGCATCCAATTCTACTTTCAAAAATCCACTTTCTATAGGATTCGATTTAGAAACAGGTGGTCACGTGTTCCAAATGCATTTTACAAACTCGCAAGCCATGCACGAATCGGGATATTTAGGAAATACGTCTGGAAGTTGGAATGATGGAAAAATAGCTTTTGGATTTAATTTAATTCGTGTTTTTTAATATGCGTATTTTATTATTTTGCTTGTTTGTATCTAATTTTTCTTTCGCACAAAGTGATATTTTTAATATTGCCAGAAAAGGAACTGTTGAAGAATTGAAAAAATTAATTGATGAAAATAAAAGTTTGGTAAATACACCAAATAATGCCGGATTTTCACCTTTAATTATTGCCACGTATTCAAGTAATTTGCACGTTGCTAAATATTTACTTAATATTGCAGAAGATATTAATTATCAATCACCTGAAGGAACTGTATTGATGGCTGCTATTATGCGAAACAATATTGAAATGGTGCATTTGTTACTTGAAAAAAAAGCCAATATAGAGATTACTAATGATAACGGAGTAACTCCTTTAATGTTAGCTTTACAATTTAAGAACTTAGAAATAATTAAATTATTATTAAACAATAATGCCAACAAAGCAGCAATAGATAAAGAAGGTAAAACTACTTTTGAATATGCTGTTGCCACCAAAGAAGAAACCATAATTCAACTATTTAAAAACTAAAAAAAAACATTTATGAAAAAGAAAATTACTTTACTATTTATTTTAATTGCTGGTTTTGCAAATGCACAACTTAAATCAACTGGAAATGTTGCTTTGGGTACAAACATGACAGCTAATATGACACTAAACAATGCAACTTCTATAGTAACATTAACATTAGTGGGTCCAAATGACAGATGGTTTGCTGTTCAATTTGGTTCATTTAATGGAGGTATGGAAGCGGCAACAGATGTTGTTTATTGGAACGGAACAACTTTAGTAGATGCTGTGCATGTTGGTATTGGTGCCGCACCTACAACAGATTCAACAAATAACTGGACTCTTGTTACAAATACAAATAATGCACCAGCAACTGGTCAAAGAACTTTAGTATATACCAGACCATTTTCTACAGGAGATTCAAATGATTATACATTTAATTTCGCAAATAATACACTAGATTTGGCTTTAGCAAAACACCAATCTGCTTCTTTTACTATGGCAAATCATGGGACAAGTAATAGAGTTGTTGTTTTAGATAATTCAATGACTTTGGGTTTAGAAGATTTTACTTTAAATTCTTCTACAGTATATCCTAATCCAAGTAACGGAAATTTTACAATTACTACTAAAACGTTTTTAAAATCGGTTGATGTTTATAATATTAACGGTGCATTAATTAAATCATATAAAGTAGCTGATTCTTCAGAAAATGTTGAATTTAATATTACTGATTTACCATCAGGAGTTTATTTGTTAGAATTAAAAAACGATACAGATAAAACTTGGAAAAAAGTTATTATTGAATAGTAAATAAAAAATATTACTTTTACAAAGTCCCAAATTATTGGGACTTTTTTAATATATGGCATTACTTCATAAAATAAATAAAAAAGCAAAAGCTGAAAACAATACCGGTTTTGGCACAAATTCTCAAAATTATGGCGGTCGGTTCATAAATAAAAACGGGAATGCAAATATTCAAAAAGTGGGTATTGGTTTTTTGGAAGGTATTAGTTGGTATCATACCATGTTAAAAATTCCCAGATGGAAGTTTTTCTTTATTATTATCCTTTTTTATTTTATTGTTAATTTGTTTTTTGCTTCCATTTATATGTTAATTGGAGTTGAAAATTTGCGCGGAGTAACCTCCATTTCAAGAATTGATAAGTTTGGTGAAGCTTTCTTTTTTAGTATTCAAACTTTTACTACAGTTGGCTATGGGCATATTAGTCCTTCAGGTTTTTTAGCCAGTTTTGTTGCAGCTGTAGAAGCATTATCAGGATTGCTAAGTTTTGCAATAGCAACCGGTTTGTTTTACGGAAGATTTAGTAAACCAAATGCATATATAAAGTTTTCAGAAAATGCGTTAATAGCACCTTATAAAGATGGAACCGCTTTAATGATGCGTTTGGCACCTCATAAGAACACCAATTTAACTGATGCTGAAGCTTTTGTTACTGTTGGTATTTTAATTGATGAAAATGGAGTTATTTCTAATAAATTTTATAATTTACCTTTAGAAATGAGTAAAATAAATTCTTTAACTTTAAGTTGGACATTAGTTCATCCAATAGACGAGGAAAGTCCACTATTTAATTTAAATCAATCTGATTATAAAAATACTATCGGAGAAATTTTAGTTTATATAAAAACATTTGACGATATGTATTCATCAACAGTTGCTAAAAGGACTTCATATACATTTAATGAAGTAGTTTATGGTGCTAAATTTTCCCCGATGTATTCAAAAAATGAGTCTAATACTAAAACGGTTTTACATTTGGATAATTTAAATTCATTTATTAAAGTTAATTTGTAAAAAAAAAGCTATTCAATTTGAATAGCTTTTTGACTTTATTTTTTTATAAAATTTTCGGCAAATTTCTTTCCTTCTTTGGTTTCAATACTTATAATATATATTCCATTACTTAAATTTGAAACGTCGATAGCATTATAATTAGAAGTAATTTTACTAATCGTTTTTCCATTTGTATCAATGATATGTATTGCATTAATATTTAAATGTTCAATGTTTGAAATTGTTAAATAATCAGATGCTGGATTTGGGTAAATTACTACATTCTTTCCGTTGAACGTAGAAGTGCTTAAAGGAAAGTTTCCTTCAATAACATTTAATGTTTGATTAATATTTGGATTTGTAATTGTATCTACATTACCTGATGGCCAAATTACTTTAATTTGAGAAATTGCTGTAGCCGTTCCAATTCCAAAATGAACATTTAATGTGCTCATAAATTCAAAACCTTCACCGCTTCTTACTTCTCTAATTTGTTTACCCCAAACACCATAAATTTCTACACGTGCTCCAATTCCATTTCTATTACTTTGGATACCTTGAAACGTTAATTTTATCCAATTGTTTCCGTTTGGTACTGCAGTATGAATTGTATTTCCGTTTAAAATATCAAGAAAACCATCATTATTTAAATCGCCAATAGCGCCTAAAGAAATGTTAGAATAGCTTGCGGGTGAAAATGTATTGTTTCCTTGGTTAAACATAATTTTATTTCCACCACCCATAATATCGATAAAACCATTATTGTCAAAATCATATGCAATATAATCTCTATTAATAGTATTGTTTAAATCCCATCCAGATCCATTTGTAATATTTGTAAATGCTTCTTCGGTTGTGTTAGAAGTATTTAAGTTATTTTTAAAAAACATATGCCCTGTATTTCCATTAGAACCAACTAATATATCCATATCACCATCATTATCAAAATCAGCAATAGCAGATGACCAGGATTGTACCGGTGTTGTGTTTATTTGAGCAATTGCTGAAATATCAGTAAAAACTCCATTTCCGTCATTTCTGTGAAGCTCGCAAGGCGGTCCTGAACATTTTGAAATAAACATATCCACATCGCCATCATTATCATAATCTGTCCACAATGAAGCGTAGTTTCCGCCACTAGAAAGTACGCCTAATGAATAGGATCCAGGAGTTACACCTGATTGATAATGTGTAAATGTTGCACCGTTATTGTTGTTCATATAATATACATTTGGTGCCACATCATGACAAGAAAACGCATCTAAATGACCGTCATTATTAATGTCAATAAAATTAGTTCTTTGACAGAAAATATATTCTGGTGGGTTAATGTTTGTATATGCTGTTCCTGTACTATTAGATTTCCAAAAAGTTAAACCATTTCCGCCACCTAAAACCAAATCATTGAATCCGTCTCTGTTGTAATCACCTGCTGCAATACTCCAAGATGGCATATCACTTGAGCCGGTTATCGGAAAATCGGTCATATTAAAATTATTTCCTATACCTTGGTAATGAATTTTTAAATTATTAGCACTTACTCCCACAATATCGTCTTTGTTATCACCATTCATGTCTACAACACAAATATTATAAGTGCTATTAATTGTTGAAATGGTTTGTGCCGTAAAATTCACAGGAGTAGGAATTGGAGCTATATATGGTCCTTCTGAAAGTTGAAAAGTAAATCCTGCAGAAGACCATCTGTTATCCCATGCTATATAATAAGTAGTTCCAGCTAGTGCAGTAAAACTTCCTACAGACGAATAGCTTGCGCCAGAATCATCATCACCACCTACGCAAGTTAATGTGCTACATGTGCCACTATAAACATGAAATCGAGTATCTATTTTTGGTGTATTTGCAGCAATATTTGAACTAACTGTTGTGGTATAATTTTGTGTAGGAATGTATTTATACCATTCACCAGCCGTAGCTCCAGATCCATTTGTTGTACATATTGGAGTTGGGATTTGTGTTCCATTAACTGCTGTTACTATATGCATCCCAACTGTAATTGTTGGTGCACTTGCACAAGTATCTTGGGCCCAATTAAAGTAATTAATAAAAATCACAAAAAATAATGTAAAATATTTTTTCATTTTTGACATATTAAAATGTTATTACTGACATGGTTGTAATGAATTTATCCATTGTCCTATTAAACTTATCGCTTCTTCATGAACCACCGTTCTTCCGTGTAGAGGCATTCTGTATGCTTCATTTGTTGTATTTAATCTATAATATAACATCGATCTGTTTACGTTTCCAGGTGTAATGATTTTTCCTAAAGCAGGAGCGAAATTTTGCATGTCTTGTGTGTCTACACAAACCCCCATGTTGGTTAATCCGTTTGTAGCACCTGTCTCGTTAAAAGCAAATCGCATCGGTCTATAATCGCAATGTTTACCGTTTTGGTGGCAATGTGCGCAATTAATGTCAAGATAGGAACGAACCCTTTTTTCTAAAGATTTTGAAGTGTCATTATAATCAATTGTTGAATTATTTTCAGTTGGAAATGTGAAATTATTTTCTAAATAGCCTTGTTCAATCCATTTAGTTAATTGATTTTGAGTAGATGTTCCGTAATTATAATTCAAATTTAAATTTTGAGGCTTAATTCCAATTGGAATATGAATAGTTTGTAAATTTCCATTAACATTTTCAGTGTTTTTATGACAAATGATACACTGAACTTCAGAAGGAATTCTATAATCTGTAGTTTTTATTATATTATTTTCATCTTTCCAAGATATGTTTACAAAACTTCCATTTAAATCTAAATAAGCTTCGGTTTGAGCATCATTCCAAACATAATCAGCAAAAATCCAACCTGTTTGTTTCCGTATCATTATTCTTGTTTCAATTATACGAGTTGTATTATTTGGTTGTATTTTATCGTAATAAAAGGTCTTAATCAAAGCTGCTCCTACGGGTAATTCTAAAACCTTAGAGTCACCATTATAAGTTGCTTTTAAACCTATTGGCATCCAAACAAATCTTTTTTTGTGAGCATAATCTGTAAATAAAGAGCTTGCTGGTGCATAAGGAAGTACATTTAATGAAGGGATTTGGTTTTTCATTTCTCCTTCAAAAAAATGATAATCAGAAAGCTTAGGAAATGGTACTTGAGTTAAATCAACTTTTACAGGTGATGTAGGAATGGAATTATATTCTTCTTCAGTTTCGTTATTACATGATATTATTAATAATGAGATACTTGAAAGTAAAATAAATAGTATTTTTTTATTCATTCGTAAAAATTTTTTACTAAAATAGTAAAAAAATTAAACTATTTCATAAATATAATTTTAATTTGTTTTACTAAACATTTTCAAGTATTTAAAAGCCTATTTTAATTTCAGAAGAACATTATAGTTTTCTAAATTATTTAATGCTTCATTCGAAGAATAATCTAAGGTAACTTCTTCTTTTAAATATACTTTTTTAGCGGAAATTCTATTTATACTTTCGTAAAAACGTCGTACTTCTTCTATATTTGATAATATTAATTTTGGAACCTTTACATTTTCACCTTTTTCATTTTTGGCAACCATAGTAAAATAACTTGAATTGGTATGTTTTACTTTTCCCGTTTGAATATTTTGAGAAGTCACTCTAATTCCAACAACCATTGAGCTATTACCTACATAATTTACACATGCTTTTAAGGTGACTAACTCGCCGATTTCAACAGGATTCAAAAAATTTACAGTATCAACGGATGCTGTTACGCAATAACTTCCACAATATTTAGAAGCACAAGCAAATGCAATTTGATCCATTAAACTTAATAAATAGCCACCGTGAATTTTACCACTAAAATTACTATGCGATGGCAACATTAATTCAGATAATGTGATTTTTGAAGCTGCAACCGTATTGGATGTATTCATTTATTTAGTATTAAAATAAGTTTATTTTTCAGGTTGAACTTTTGTAATATAATAATTAGAATCGCCCCACCATAAAAAAGTGTCATAACGTTCAATATATTCTATTCTTACAAATTTCCCTTGATTGTTTTTTAATTGTTCAATTACTTCTGGCTCATTATCCATTACAGAAAATGCAAATTTTTGTGAACTTGAAAGACCTTGACTTAATTCACCTTCCCAAGTTTTAAAAAAGTAACCTTTATGGCTAAATTTTATTAATTCGCCAGCACGCATTCCGTCACTAAAAGTTGCGTAGTATAAAAAAGAAACGTACGAAGCGCCAGCTAATACAATAGCTAATATTCCATATATAAGTACTTTTTGAATAAGGGTCATATTGTTTGTCATATACTCTGAATTAATTATCAGTTTCAATTAATAAATCTTCGTCATTTTCAGCTCGTTTTAAAATAGCTTCTGGTAAAGCTTTTTTTGCTTTAGCTCCCATTTTCTTTAATTTTTCAGCACTGGTAACTAAATTTCCTTTTCCTTCGGTAAGTTTATTCATTGCTGCAGAATATTCTACTTTGGCTTCATCCATTTTCTTTCCAATTTTAATTAAATCAGAAACAAAACCTTCAAATTTATCATACAACGCACCTGCTTGACGCGCAATTTCAATGGCGTTTTCTTGTTGTTTTTGATTGGTCCACATACTATCTATCGTTCGTAAAGTCGCTAATAGTGTAGAAGGAGTTACAATCACAATATTTTTTTCAAATGCCTTGTTATATAAGGTTAAATCTTCTTGTAATGCCAATGCGAAAGCGGGTTCAATTGGAATAAATAACAAAACAAAATCAGGACTTTCCATTTGATAAATGTCTTGATATCGTTTGTCGCTTAATTGTTCTACGTGTCTTTTTACCGAATTTACGTGCTCTTTTAAATGTAAATTTTGTTGTACATCATCTTCTTCATTTACATATTTTTCATAAGCTGTTAAAGATACTTTACTGTCTACTACCATCTTTTTTCCGTCAGGTAAATTGATAATTACATCGGGTAAAATTCTTGTGCCTTCTGCAGTTGTAAAGGCTTGTTGTACTTCGTATTCTCGACCTTTTTCTAATCCAGATTTTTCTAATACGCGTTCTAAAACCAATTCGCCCCAATTTCCTTGCATTTTACTATCGCCTTTTAATGCCTTGGTTAAGTTGATGGTTTCTTTGCTCATTTGGGCATTCATTTCGCTTAAGCTAACAATTTGCTGACGTAACGCGGCATGATAATCTATACTTTCTTTATGAGTGTCTTCAACTTTTTTCTCAAAATGTAAAATTTTATCTTGTAATGGTGATAAAATATTTTTTAAGTTTTCTTTGTTTTGTTCGGTAAATTTTTGTGTTTTTTCTTCTAAAATTTTATTGGCTAAATTTTCAAATTCTTTAGTAAATTTCTCTTGTAAATGATTTAATTCTTCTTTTTGTTCTTTGGTACGATCTAATAAATTGTCGAAATCATTTTCTTTTTTTGCCAATAAAATAGCAAATTCTTCTTTTTCAGTTTGTATTTTTTGTTTCTCGATTTGCAAATTCTGAAACGATGATTTTAATTCTGCAAGTTGATGTGATTGTGATGTTAATTGCCCATCTAAATTGCTTTTTTCAGCATTAGACTGGGTTTTTGAAAGTAGCTTTCCAATGTAAAAACCAATGGCTAAAGCAATTAAAATGGCGAATACTAAGATAATAGATGTGTTCATTTTCGGAATATAATTTGTTAGATAGTAAAATTACTATTTTTTTTAAATTTATCCTCAATTAAAAAAATAAAACACATCAGTTCTTCTAATTTTTAATTTTCTATTATTCTAAATGTTTAGAATTAAAACTATTTTTGCACTATGAAGATACATCAGCATTTTATTTTACACAAGCCTCACGGATTTATTAGTCAGTTTGTTTACGAATTAAAGCGTAATAAAAGAAAATTAGGTGAACTATATGATTTTCCAGAAGGTACAATGGCGATTGGTAGATTAGATGAAGATTCTGAAGGGCTATTATTGCTCACCACTGACGGAATGATGAGTGAATTGGTTCGAAGTAAAAAAGTAGAGAAAGAATATTATGCGCTAGTTGATGGAATTATTACATTAGAAGCTGTTGAAAAACTGAAAAATGGAGTAGAAATTGGTTTTCACGGTAAAAAATATATTACTAAAAAATGTCAAGCTAAATTAATTGATAATCCAATTAACATTGGCGAAGGTAGAAGAATTAGAGATGAACGACACGGCCCTACAAGTTGGGTTTCTATAACATTAACCGAAGGAAAATTTCGACAAGTTCGTAAAATGACTTCAGCAGTAGGTTTTCCAACCTTACGATTAATTAGAGTACGAGTTGGAAATATTGAGTTAGGTAATTTAAAAGCTGGTGAAGTGCGAGAAATTTTTGCCGTAGATTTTGATAGAATTTCGGAGTAATTTTTAAGTTATATGATTTTATCTGACAATAAATTCACTTTTTTTAATGAAAGAAGATTTATTTGATTGATTTATAAATAGGTTTTGCCCATTCGTTAATATCGCTATATTTTTTTAACAATTTTCCATTTGAAGTTCTGAAAAGTAATTTTGCTTCAGAAAAATCAATTGAATTATCATAAACATAAAGTCTATCAACAATATTAGAAATTATTGTACAATTTGATATTGATTTAGAATAACGAGTAATTATTTTTGTAATTGGAACATCATGACCTCCTTCTAAAACTCTATTAGTAATTCTTTTGGCATTTATCTCTGGATGATTTGTTCCAATGAAGAAAAAACGAATAAAATAGCCATTAGAGATAGCTTTTTTTATAAAATCAATTTTATCATTTGCGGAGAAAACGGTTTCAAAAATTAAACTTTTGTTCTCTTTTATACAGTTTTCTCTTCTTTCTTCAGCAATTTTAGCTGCCTTGTAAATAGCGTCAATATTATTCCAACCACCAAATTCGTCTTCGGCAATCTGATCTGGATTTATGTAAACACAATTTTCAATCCAATGATGTTTTAATAATTGATTCGTAACAGAAGTTTTTCCAGAACCATTTGGACCTGCAATAACAATTAAAATTGGTTTTGAAGACTCGCTATGCATGTAAAGCTTTTGCAATTTTTAAATCGTTTTCTTGAATTTTTTTTAAATTCATTTTTGCAATTTTTGCTTTTTTCTTTACGTCAATCAAAACGTTTTTCATCAATTTTTTCAATTGAACTTCACTTGGTTCATTATTTGAATCTAATAAACTCATAAATTTTAAATTAAAATACTTACAAATATATAAAATTTATCTGACAATAAATTTACCGTGTGTTTTATCAAAAACAATATGCTCATCTTTAAATAACGTATCAAAAACACCTTTTTTAATTAAATTGCAAGGTTGATCTTGAATACAGAAACCTTCTGTCATTACTATCATTTCATCAGAAAGCTGAATGGCCAAATCGATATCGTGAGTTGAAAATAAAATACATTTTTCTGTTTCGTGTGCCAGTTTTTGTAATAATTTAAACACCGAAACTTTATGAAACAAATCTAAATGGGTTGTGGGTTCATCCAAAATAATTAAATCAGTATCTTGTGCTAAGGCTCTTGCAATTAAAACTTTTTGTAATTGTCCATCTGAAATTTCGTAATGTTTTTTTTCTGTTAAATGTTCAATATTGGTGAGTTGAACAGCTGTTTTAATTTTCGAATAATCATCATCAGTTAAATTGCCAATCCAATTGGTATAGGGTTGTCTTCCTAAAGCAATTAATTCCCAAACGGTTAAATTACTACTTGGTAGTTTATCGGTTAAAACCAAACTTTGTTGTTGAGCTAAATCAGAATTTTCAATTGAAAAAAGATTTTTATTGTTTAAAATTACGTCACCCGAAATAGGTGTTTGAATAGCAGTAATTGTTCGTAATAAAGTTGATTTTCCAATACCATTTCCACCAATTAATGTAATTAACTTACCTTTTTTTAATGAAATATTGATATCACTCGCAATGGTTAATACTTCTTTTTTGGAAGTATAACCAATAGTAAGATTTTTGGTGTGAAGTATGATATTATTCATTGATTTAATAGGTACGCCGATTTTTATGATTGAACTGATTATTTGATTTTATTTTTAAAAATATTTTGCGAATCTCTGTGTTTCTCTGTGAAACTTTGTGTAATTATTTTAATTAATTCCTCTTTTTCTTATCAATAACCAAATTACAATTGGCGCTCCTAAAATTGATGTAATTGCATTAATTGGTAAAGTAAAATCTAAACCTGGTAATTGTGAAATCGTATCACAAAGTAACATAATTAGGGCTCCGAATATAATAGTTGATAAAAATAAAATTTTATGATTACTTGTTTGAAATACTAATTTTGAAATGTGTGGAACGGCTAAGCCGACAAAGGCAATTGGTCCTACAAATGCAGTTATGCTTCCTGCTAAAATCCCTGTTGCTATAAAAATTAAATTGCGTTGTTTTTTAATATTGATTCCTAAACTTTTTGCATAATTTTCGCCAAGAAGAAAAGCATCTAAACTTTTAATCGAAAACAAACTTAAAAACAAACCAATTACTACTGAAATACTTAAAATTAAAAGTTGTAACCAACTTAAATTTCCTAAATTCCCCATAGACCAAAATGTGAATTTTTGTAATTGTTCTGCGGTACTAAAATAAGTTAAAACGCTAACAATTGCTCCAGTGAAACTACTAAACATTAAGCCAACAATTAAAATAGACATGGTGTCTTTTAATTTTTTAGAAACTATAAAAACTAAGAATAAAACAAATATACTTCCTAAAATAGAAGCTAATACTATTCCAAAATTTGACAAAAATAGGTCTGCTAAAAAAACAGGTAAAAAAGAAGCACCCATAATAATAAAAGCTACTCCTAAACTCGATCCTGAGCTTAATCCTAAAACATAAGGACCTGCAAGTGGATTTCTAAATAATGTTTGCATCAACAAACCCGAAATTGATAAGCCAATTCCAACTAAAGCAGCTGTAATTGCTTTTGGTAAACGGAAATTGATAATAATGTATTCCCACGTGTCTTTTACTTCTCCAAATCCAAAAATTGATTTTGCAACTTCTTTTAAAGGAATGGCAACTTGACCAAAACCAATATTTAGTAAAAAAACCACTACTAAACCGATTAGTAAAGCAGAAAATAGGATTTTATGTTGCTTGTTCTTTTTCAATTTTATTTAAGTTTTTCGAAGAAATATAGTTGATAATTAGGTAATAATTCTGGATGAAATATTTTTACTAAATCTTTTAACACCAAATCTGGACGATTAGGTGCTAATTCATAATAAATTACACCGCCAGTTTTCCCTTTTTTCTTGCTAAAAGAATAAATAGCATTGGTTTTAAACGCTTTAAACTCCGAATAATGTGGATTTGCATTTTTAATTTCTTCCATAGAAACGTATTGATCTATAAACCAAATATCGGCATTTTTAGCTTCACTATACACTTTTTCAAAAGATAATGCCAAACTACCTGTTCCTTTTGTATGTTTCCATAAATAATTTGCTTTGGCATTACTTATAAATTTCGCACCCCAACTTTCGCCTTGTGGTAAATACCAAGTATTTTCATACATTGAGCCACTTAAAACACTTGGTTTTTTAGTAGTATTTTCAACTAATTTTAAGGTTTCGTTATAAGAATTTTCAATTGTTGAAAAAATAGCATTTGCTTGTTTTTCTTTTCCAAAAAGGACACCAAAAAGTTTAATCCACTCCACTTTACCTAAAGGAGATTGTTCATTCCAATCGCCATTTAAAATTACTTTTAAGCCATTTTTTTCTAAATTATCTAAAATTGGATTACTATTGTCTAAGCCATAGCCCATAATGATATCCGGTTGTAAATTAATCAGAACTTCCGTATTCAAGGTTTGATTGCTTCCTAATTCTTTTATTTTTCCAGAATCAATTAAATTTCTAACTTTTTCAGAAGAAATATAATTCAAATTTGGAAATCCAACTAATTTTGATTCTTCACCTAACATTTCTAATGATGGAATATGCGTAGTTGATGTTAGAACAATATTTTTTATTGGAACTTGTATTTGTGGCACGTTTTTATATTCTACAGGAATAATAGCATTTTTTTTCTTTAAAATATACAAAAATTTCTTTTTAGAATTTGGCCAAGGCGAACTTACTTCCACTACAGAATAATTATCTTTAGTGCTAATTGACAGCCCTTTTGCGTGTTTTATTTCGTTGTTCGAAACTTTTTTTAATGTGCTTTCATTATTATTCTTACACTGAATAAAAACAAATAAAAGTAAAATAAAAGCAAATTTTCGAGACCTATACATTGGTGTAATTTTTTACAAAAGTAAAAGATATTTATATAGTTTGATTTTAATTTTTAATAAATTACTTTTGTGGTCTGATTATGGTTGAAATTCTATAACATAGAAATTCATTAAAAGGGAATCAGGTGAAATACCTGAGCTGTACCCGCAACTGTATGCTACTATACGTTAGTGTTATCTGCAAATCCACTGTTTCGCTTAAAACGAGATGGGAAGGAAGACACTAATATGCAAGCCAGGAGACCTGCCACATTCATTGAATATCAAACTTTCGGGAAAAAAGGTTTGGGTATGGGTAATTCTATACTTTTCTCCCATATTGGAAAATTAAAATTGTAAAAATGAAACGTAATTTCATTAAACTATCTGCGTATTTTACGTTGGTAACTTCTTTTGCTATGGCTCAAGAACAAAATCTGTCAAAAACAATCCAAGAGATTGTAATTTCCGACACCAAATTTGCGCAAAGCAAAGAAAAATCAGGAAAAATTATTGAAAAAATTACAGCAAAAGATTTAGAAAACAAAAAAGGCCAATCTTTAGCCAATGTTTTAAGTCAAGTAGCCGGTGTAGAAGTAAATGGGAACCAGTCTGGAACCGGAAAAAATTTAGCATATTATATTCGAGGCGGAAGAAGTCGCCAAGTATTAATTGTAATTGATGGTGTTCCTGTAACAGATGCTTCAGGAATTGGTTTGCAATACGACTTACGTTTGTTACCTGTGGAGCAAATTGAAAGTATAGAAATTATGAAAGGAGCCGCAAGTACTTTATATGGTTCGGGTGCCGCAACAGGATTAATTAATATCTCATTAAAGAAAGCGGTAAAAAAAGAAATTGAAGGTACTGCTTATATAAATTTAGGAACACAAAATGTAGCCAATCAAACAAAAACAAGTGCCCAAGATTTTAATCAAGGGTTTTCTGTAAATGGAACAAAAGGTCGTTTTTCGTATTTAACATCACTAAATAGTACCGAAACAAAAGGAATTAGTGAAGCCGCAGGTACAAATTTTGAAACAGATAATTTTTCAAGAGTAAATATTATGCAAAAAATAGGTGTCGATTTTAATTCTAAAATTAATTTTCAAGCTTTTGCTAATTATGACCGATTAAAATCTGCTTTTGATGGCGGAAGTTTTTCAGATGAAGTGGCAAACATTTCTTTTTCAGAACAGTTTAGGGTAGGTTTTACCACGAAATATAAATATGTAAAAGGAGAATTAAATTTTGTAACAGGTTATACAAATTTGGAAAGAAAATACGACACTTACAGTTCTTGGACTTCCAGTGTTGACTATTCGTATTACAAATCCAGAAGTATGAATGCCGATTTATTTAACAAATATAATTTTTCAAAACAGGTTTTTTTAATACTTGGAACGCAATTTCAGTTTATGGATATGCTGGAAGAAAGCGCTTTTGAATCTATCACAAATACTCAAGCCAACTTTAACGTGTTTGATCCTTACGCAACATTAGTTTATTATTCAAATTTTGGACTAAATATTAATGCGGGTGCAAGAATTAACAATCATAATGTATATGGTAATTATACTACTTTTAATTTTAATCCTTCGTTCAACTTTAAAACAATGCCCTTAAAGTTAATTTCTTCTTATAGCACGGCATACATAACGCCTTCGTTATATCAATTGTATTCTCCGTATGGAAATTTAAAGTTGAAACCCGAAGAAAATACTACTATTGAAGCAGGTTTTGAAACAAATTTGTTTCAGAATAAAATTTCATTTAATGCGGTTGGTTTTTATAGAGAAGAAGAAAATAGTTACGACTTTTTTACCGATGAAGTCACTTATGAATCGAAATATATTAATAATTCAAGTCAAGTTATTGCAAAAGGTGTTGAAACTAATTTAGGATTCAAACCCGTTTCCTATTTATCTATAAATGGAAATTATACGTTTACACAAGTTGCCGAAGCGCAAAGCAAATTAATACCGAAGCATAAAGTAAATGTTTCATTTGATGTAGACTTAGCAAAAAAAATGCATTGGAATACACAATATCAATATGTGGAATCCAGAAACGACGCTTTTTTTGATAGCAATACTTTTGCTACTGTTAATAACGTTTTGGCATCGTATCAAATCTTAAATTCGAATATTTCTTATGAGGTATTACCAAATAGATTATCTGTTTTTACGGCTGTTACAAATATTTTAGATAAAGATTTTTATGAAAATATTGGATATTCTGCAAGAGGAAGAAATTTTAAATTAGGAATCAATTTAAAGTTTTAAAATTTTCTAAATCGTAAGATTATGCTGCGTTTCTGTTTTATGTAACAATTTTACTTTAATGTAGTCTAATCTTTGGAATAGATTTTGATATTCAAATTAAAAAATAGTGAGTTATGAAAAAAATTATTGTTTATGTTGCTTTGATGATTTCGTCATTAGTGTTTTCTCAAAATGCTTTTGATAAATTAGAAGATAAAGAAGGTGTAGAAAGCATTGTGGTTTCTAAAAAAATGTTCGATTTAATGAGCAAAGTTAAAGTGGATGCAAAGGATAAAGAAATGCAACAATATATGAACTTGCTTAAAAAATTAGATAATTTGCAAGCAGTTTATACCTCTCAATCTAAATTGAGTGGCGATTTAAATGCAGCTGCTGCTTCGTATTTAAAATCAAATCCATTAGAAACAATTACTACATCTACGCAAGATGGAAATGTAATTAAAGTTTACGGAAAAACAGATGCTAATGAAACCAATGTAAAAGAAGTTTTAGTTGTGGTAAACGGTAATTTTAATGGTGTAAAAACATCAATTGTATCTATAAAAGGCGATTTTCCTTTGAGTGAAATTGCATTACTTGTAAAAAAGTTAAATCTTCCAGGAGCCGATATTTTAAGTAAAATTGAAAAAAAATAATCGGATGAAAAAGGTATTTTTACTTGCTATTGCAGTCATTACATTCAGTTGTAAACAAGAAGCTTCTTTACAAAAATACTTTGTGGAAAGTGGCGAAAAAAAGGAATTTATGTCATTAGACGTTTCATCTTCTATTTTAAATATTAATAAAAGTAAGTTATCTGCATCAGAAAAAGCGGCATTAGCATCGTTTGATAAAGTAAATATTTTAGCTTTTAAAAAAGACGGAAAAAATAATGCGCAATACACAAAAGAAATAAAAGAAGTTAAAGAAATTTTGAAAGACACAGTGTATCAACCATTAATAAAATTAAATGGAGTAGGGCAAAACGCCTCTATAATGATAGTTGGCGATAATAAAGAAATTGACGAGTTAATTTTGTTTGGAAACAAAAAAGAATTAGGTTTTACGGTTGTTCGAGTTTTAGGAAACGATATGAAACCAGAAAACGCAATGGAATTTTTAAGTATTCTGCAAAAATCGAATATCGATATGGAGCAATTGAAACCTATATTAAACTTCGTGAATAAGAAATAAGGTTTTAAAATATGAAATCCCAATACAAAACAAGTATTGGGATTTTTTTTAGTCTTTAAATTCCAAAATATCTCCGGGTTGACAGTCTAACACTTTACAAATGGCTGATAATGTACTAAAACGAATGGCTTTTGCTTTACCGGTTTTTAGAATGGAAACATTTGCCAACGTTAAATCAACTTTTTCGGAAAGTTCATTTAATGACATCTTTCTTTTGGCCATCATTACGTCTAAATTTACTATAATCGCCATAGATTAAACGGTTAAATCAATTTCTTCTTGCAATTCAATACCTCTTTTGAAAACATAGGCAAGTACTATCAATACTACGCCCATAAATAACCAAACATCTGCGCCACCTAATTTTAATATTTGAATACTTGGTAATTTCACACCTTGTTGCGATAACCATTCGGTATAGCTAACGCCATAATTAGAGAAAAATCCAATACCAATAGCTATATAAGCGACAATCAATATGAATTTTTTCACAATTAGATTAAAAGGTTTAGCTAAAGAAAGGTTTTTATTGTGAAGCATTTTCACTATTAAGTAAAAAAGTATCGCTTTTAATATTGCAATAATACTCATAATTGATGTTACAACTAAAAAATAACCTTTATCAAATTGATATAAATCAGAAAAATCGATTTGATTCCAAAAAAATCCAGCGCCTATTGGATTGTAAAATGTCGTGTATGCTATGTTAAAAAGAATTCCGCCGGCTTCAACACATAGACCAATAAAAATAATCCAACACATAATTTTTAACACGTTTAGCATTTGCTTGGCACTAATTTTAAATTCCATAATACAATAAGATTTAAGTTAATGGTGCAAATATCAATAATTTTTTATTGATAAACAATAAAAAACGTATTTTTATTTAATTGTAATCTCATCTACAAATATAAACGCATCACCACCAAAACCTTGATGCCATTCTGGTAATTTTCCGAAGTTCTTGGCAATAACTTTTACGTAACGTGCTTTTTTGTTATTGGTTTCGTTAGCAGTGAAATTTAAAATAATGTTTTCTTCTATTTTTGGGTCTAACGTATTGTTTATCGAACCGAAATAGGTAAAATTCACATTATCATCTGAAATGTAATATTCCACTTCTGTAGGCATTAAAATCCACGAACGTTGGTCTTGTAAAAAGCGTGCTGAAATTTCAGTAATACTTTTTACTTCTTGTAAATCTACCACCGCTTCAAAATCCTGACTTTGGTAGCCTTGCCAATCGCCTTTCCGCCAATTTTCAGTACCTAAAATACCATCTAACAACCCTTCAGGACCACCAGCGTGATATTGTGGATTGTATTTGGATTTGATGTTGATGCTGTAATTGTTTGGTTTTTTGAAGAATTGGGCAGAGATTAAGTTACTATTAATATATTGCTTTATAGCATTAGGTCTATATAGTTTTCTTATTTGAACTTTTGAATATGCATATACGGAAGATGATTTTTCAATTTCAAAAGGAGAATTATACTTTATCATATTACTCTTTAAAATCAAACTATCTTTTAATTTTAAATCAGAATCTATCCAATAATATAATTCATCAATATCAGAATTTATATCAGATTTTATTTCAATTAGCATTTTATCTTTAAAAGATTTATTAGCAGCTTCAATTATAGGAACTTTTGAATAAGGAGTATGTGATATAATTTTTATTGGATGTAAGATAATTTCCAAATTAAAATCAATAAAAGGAAATTTAGCTTCATTCACCTTGAAATTTAATCTTTGAATTTTATCTAATTTAATTTTTGTGTTTTTGAATATTGGTTCAACAATATTATAGGTTTCTTGACCTGGCGTCACCGCATAAATCCCTATTGCACTCAACACGAACCAAGCACTCATTTGCCCGCAATCTTCGTTTCCTATTAAACCATCGGGAGTATTTTTGTAGAAATTATTTAAAATGTAATGTACTTTTTCTTTCGTTTTTTCTGGTTTGCCTACATAATTGTATAAATACGCCATATGGTGACTTGGTTCATTACCGTGTGCATATTGTCCAATCAATCCGGTAACATCGACTTGTTCTCTACCTGTCGTTTTACTTTCAGCATTGAAAAGCGCGTCTAACTTGGCTTCAAATTTATCCTTTCCACCATACGCTTCAATCATTCCATCAATATCTTGTGGTACAAAAAAGGAGTACTGCCACGAATTGCCTTCCGTAAAATTATTGTTTACTTCTCTTGGGTCAAAAGGTTTGTCCCAACCGCCGTTTTTCTTTGGACGCATAAAACCCGTTTCCCAATCGAAAATATTTTCCCAATTCTGAGAACGATTCATGAAATACTGATAGTCTTCTTGTTTGTTTAAAAGTTGTGCCATTTGTGCAATACACCAATCATCATAAGCATATTCCAAAGTTTTAGAAACGCTTTCGTGTTCGTCATCCATCGAAATGAAACCGTTTTTCTTGTAGGCTTCTAATCCTAAAACATCACGCATCGCAGAAGCTTTGCTGGCTTCAAAGGCTTTTTCGTAATCAAAACCTTTTATTCCTTTTGCCATCGCATCCGCAATTACGGAAACCGAATGATAACCAATCATACAATCCGTTTCATTGGATGCCAATTCCCAAACGGGTAATCTGCCACCTTGTTCGTATTGTTTGATGAACGTATTGATGTAATCAGAAGTTCGTTTTTTATCGATTAAAGTATATAAAGGATGTGCTCCTCTAAACGTGTCCCATAACGAAAAAACCGTATAATAATCAAAGCCTTCTGCTGTATGAATTTGGTTGTCTCTTCCTCGGTATTTTCCGTCTAAATCTTGTGCAATATTGGGTTGCATCATCGTGTGATACAAAGCCGTGTAGAAAATCGCTAACTTATCCTCATCATTTGAAGTAACTTCAATTTTTGATAATTCTTTGTTCCAAAGGGTTTCTGCCTCTTTCTTAACTTTTTCAAAATCCCAATTTTTGATTTCAGAACTGTTTAGTTTGGCACCTTCATAACTCGTAGGCGAAAGCGATACTTTTACAAGTATTTTTTCACCTTTTTTGACTTGTTTGGAGAAAGAAATTGCAACATCTTCGCCTGTAAGTAAATTTTCAGGTTTGTTTTTCCCTCTTTTTAAATTAATCAACAAAGGTGTATTAAACTCAATTCTTGCATACACATATTGATTTCTTGCCCATGCTTCGCTTCTTCGTAAGACTTCAATGGTTTTATTATCAATAATTCTTACAGTTCCTTCCAAAAGCTTATCGCGGTGATTCAAATCTAAAATAATATTAGCTTGACCGTCTTTATTAAACGTATATTCATGAAAACCTATACGAGTTGAAGTCGTTAATCGCACATCTATATCGTGTTTGTCTAATTTCACTGCATAAAATCCAGCGGAAGCTTTTTCATTAGCATGCGAGAAAGTAGAAGAATAGATTTTGTTATCAAACGAAGGTTCGCCCATAGTTGGCATCAACATGATATCGCCATAATCTGAAACACCGGTTCCGTTCAAATGCGTATGCGAAAATCCGTAAATAGTATTATCATCATAATGATAACCGCCACAGCCATCCCAACTGCCATCAATTCGTGTATCTGGTGACAATTGCACCATTCCATAAGGCACAGTTGCACCAGGAAATGTGTGTCCGTGTCCGCCGGTTCCAATAAATGGGTTGACGTGTTTGGCGAAATCTTGTGCGAATAATAAAGTGGGAAGTAGTATAAATAAAATTGCTTTCTTCATGATGATATAATATTGTTGATGTAAATTTCAACAAACTATTTGAAAAAAGCAATTTTATAGGAAATTAAATCGGTTAGATGAGGTTTATTTGCCTAGTACACCCTTACGATTAATAGTATGAAATTCTATGTTGTTTTCGTCTTTGATGGTATTTGCTTCAAAGGTAAAGTTTTTATCGTATAATTTTCCGTTAAGAAAATACGTAAGCATGAAATGATTGTTTAATTGCAAAACGTTATTTTCTAATAATTCTATTTTAATAGCAGTTTCAGGAGCTACTTCATTAAAAGCATGTCGGAAATAACCTGTTTTTCTTTCTTCATTATTCAGTACTCCTGAAGCATTTGAAACTACCATTGCCATTTCTAATTTTTCTGAAGTATTGTTTAATAAGTAGGCATACCAACTGTTTTCTCCAAAATCTTCATTCCATTCTTTTATGGCAACCACATATACGTTTTCTACTTCAGGAATAATAATGTCTTTTTTCATTAGAAGTTACTGCTTTATTTTATTTTTTTAGATAAAGTAGCCGTGTTTGTAAATATCTTTAAATCTACTTTTGGTTCTCCTAATAAATCAATTTGTGTATTTCCTGATGCCGAAATTTCAATAGTTTTTTGAGCATTCACTGAACAAGAGGTGTAGCCTTCTGCAATTAATTCCATATCAACTACGGTGAATTTTTTAGCTACTAAACTTGAATTATTATCCAATCTTATTTTTGCAATTTGTGCATCACCTTCAATAGTAGCTTGCGATTTTTGGTATAAATCTACCTTAGATTCTGGTGAAGCAATTAATGCTTTTAAATTAGCATCTTTACTTAATTCTACAACAGATTTCTCTGCTTGCACATTGATTTCCGCTTTAGATTTATCAGTTAATATTAATGTAAAATTGGTAGATTTCACATTTAAAAAAGATTGCGATTTATCAAAGTTTTTAACTGTAATATTTGCTAATGCAATATCTGCAATAGCATTAACTTTACTTGCATGTCGTGCTACAATTGTTTTTAAACTATCATTATAATTTACTCTAATAGCCATTTTTTTCTCGCCAACAGGTTGCTTTAACGCGGTTAATTTTAAAGTTTTTCCTAAAACATTATAACTAATAATGTCATGTAAATTATCATCGGCTTCAATTTCTATCGATGTTTTTTCTCCTTTTACAAAATATACATCTAAAAATTCTTCAATTTCTACATGTTCAAATTCTTCTACTTCTTTCACAGAAATAGTTACAATTTTTGAACCTTTTATTTTTTCTAATTTAGCTTGAGCTGTCGCTAATGAAAAGCTAAAAAGTGTAATTACGAAAAGTGTGATTGATTTTATCATTTTATATAAATTTTAATTTAAAGTACAAATATATTAAAAAAAATCCCGAAATAGTCGGGATTTGTGTGTTATGATATTAGATTTTTAGAATCAAAAAAGGTTGTTAAAAAATACTTTCTATAAATTGAATTACTAATTGTACGGCAATATCAATCATTTTAATTACAAATTGTATCATATTTTTTTAAGGTATATAGGTTAATATATGTAGCAAAATTAAGTATAAATTATGAAATGAATGTTAAAAATTAATTAAATTATTCTATAGTTATTTCGCCACCGCTTGTTTCTTCGTTTCTTAATTCTCTTGGTCTTTTTACCGATGCTATCGTTCCAGCGCTTTCCGCTTTTGCATCTAATTTCACAATCGCATATACTTTAATATCACTTGCACTTGACGTTTTTGCAAATACTTCATTTGACATTAATTCAGATGCATCAATTGTACTAGCACTCGAAGCATTCGCCTCTAGTTTTAAAGCTTTGCCTCTTAACGTTATGTCACCAGTACTAGAAGCTTCAACGGTTATGTTTTCATATTCCACTTCCATATCGATAGTGCTGGCACTTGAGACAATAATATTTAAATTTTTGCCTTTAAATACCGTATTTGATTTTATTGAAGACGCACTGGAAGTTTCAATTTCTTTTAATTCTTTTATTTTAACTCGCACAATTAGTTCATTACAAACAATCATATTTTTATCTAAACTTATTTTCAAAACACCATTTGAAATTGTTGTTTTAACATGATTTTGTAAATTAGAGTCCGTTTCAACTTCAATACTGTTATTTTCGGCTTGTTCAATTTCAACAGCAATTGCTTCGCTGGTTTCAATTTTTGTGAAATTCTCGGTAACTTCTCTTTTACTAATTGTAACCTGTCCATTTCCTTTTTTTTGATTCACAAATTCTTGACAGGAAAAAAGTGAAATAATTATGAATGTATAAAATATATTTTTCATTTTTTGTTATTTTATAGTGATACCATTTTTGTTGATTTTAATGCTTTCTACATTTTCTTTTTCAACGGTTTTATTTCCTTTTTTTATAAGAATCCCATCTTCATTTAATATAATTTCAGAATTTTCTTCTGAATTTGAAATGGTGTCATTTTCAACATCGTTATAGTCGTTTTCATCAATTGGACAATTCATACATAACACTTTGTTTTCTGAAACGATATATGTATAAGTATCTGAACTATGATGTAAGTTGAAATAGTCATTTTCAGATCTGTCAAAGTGTTTGAAGTTTTTATCTACTTTAAAAATGGTTCCTTTAGGTAAATACAAAAACAATTCTACTTCTTGGTCATGTTTTTTATTGGCTAAATCTGTAATCCAATAATTATCTAAAATTAAATTGTTGTTTTCAATCTTAACGTTATATTTAATTTTTTCAGCCGTTTGTTTGGCTTTTTTAATACTACTTCCTTCTGCAGATTTTTCAATTTGTAAAAAAGCAATTGGTTCGTTTGTTTCTACTATTTTTATAGATACATTATTTGAAAAAATAATTGCTTTATCAGCAGCGTCATGAATGACCTCAAAATTTTCATGTTCGTAAATATCTTTACTGTATAAATTATTTGAAATGAATTTAATATTTAAAGTATCCGAAGGTTTTATATTAATGGCTACTTTTTCGATTTCCTTTCCAGTATATGCGTTTTGACTAATCTCTTTTATAGTTAAAAACAATACTGCTCCCAATCCAATAATCCAAATAGCCAATAACGAATAACTTATGCTGTTTCCAATTGATTTTATTCTGTTTGAAACTAATTTTAAACCTAAGATTAGCAAGAAAAACAAAGGAATTCCAAATACTAAAATTAACAATATGCCTTGTAACCAAATAGGTGTTTCAAAACTAAAAGGAGTGTGAATGTGATTGTATAGGAAATTATCTGGCATAGATGAGAAAAACATCATGGCAATTCCTCCAATAATTACACTAATTATGGTCATAGAAGTAAAAAGCACTATAAATCCACCTATTATTTTTGAAATTGCATTAAATATTGACGTAACAATTTCACTTACTGTATTTCCAATTTTTTCTGCTCCATTTTTTGCATTTGTAGCCATTTTATCATGGTCTAAATTTGAAAACTTATCTGAAATTTCGTTAAAACCTTCTTTTACTTTTTTCTCAATATTTGAAATATTTATAGGTTCTCCTTTCATCTCTAATTTTTGTGAAGTAGTAACGGCTTCTGGAATTAATATCCATAAAATAATGTACAACACTAATCCTGTACCAAAGCCGAAAAATAAAATTACCATTATGATTCTTAACCATAAGGGGTCAACACCTAAATATTGCCCTAAACCAGACATTACACCTCCTAAAAATGAATTTTCTTTATCTCGATATAATTTTTTATTTATGTAAATTGATTTAGTAAAGTTACCAAATGAGTTTTCGTTTTTTGGAGTTTCTTCTTCAATTTTATAATCTTCAGGTTGCCCCATTATCGTTATAATATCATCAACTTCTTTTAAGCCAATAACTTGTTTAGTAGTACCTAATTTTTCTGTAAAAAGTTCAGAAATTCTACTTTCTATATCATTAATAATTTCTTCTCTACCATCAGGAGATAATGAACTTCTAACGGCATCAAAGTAGTTGCTTAATTTTCTAAAGGCATCTTCATCAATGTGAAAGAAATAACCTCCTAAATTTATACTTGTTGTTTTGTTCATGACCTATTTTTTTTGATTAGTTATTGTGTTTACAGCACCTGATAATTCACTCCAAGTGTTGTTTAATTCTTTTAAAAATTCTTTTCCTTCATCTGTTAAGCCGTAATACTTTCTTGGCGGCCCCGATGTAGATTCTTCCCAGCGATAGCTTAATAAATTATCGTTTTTTAATCTTGTTAATAAAGGATATACCGTGCCCTCTACAACAAGTAATTTTGCGGTTTTTAAAGTGTCCAAAATTTCAGAAGTGTAGGCGTCTTTCTCTTTTAATACAGATAAGATGCAAAACTCTAAAACACCTTTTCGCATTTGAGCTTTTGTGTTTTCAATATTCATTTGAATTTGTTTTTATAATCATGTTAAAACGATTTAAAATTCAGTACATTACTTAGTACATTATTTTCTTATGCAAATATATATCTTAAAACAGATACCTTGTTTTACATAGTACTAATAATTAACATAATTTTAACATTTAAATTTAATGATGTACACAACTATTTTTTTTCTTATTTTTACATAAAATATAAATAGATATGGAGTTTACACCTTTCAAATTAAATGCATATACCTTTTTTAAATTACCATCCGCATTTTGGAGTGGGGTACGGGTAAAACAAATTACATCCGAAAATTGTAAGGTTTCAGTAAAATATAGTTGGTTCAATCAGAATCCGTTTAAATCTATGTATTTTGCAGTTCAAGCTATGGCAGCCGAATTTACTACTGGTGCTTTAGTAATGTATCATATTAAAAAAAGCGGAAAAAATATTTCAATGCTTGTAGCTCAAAATAAAGCTGTTTTCACAAAAAAGGCTACGGGTAAAATCACTTTTACCTGTAATCAAGGAAAGGAAATTGCCGAATGTATTGAGAATGCAATACGAACAAATGAAGGACAAACGATTTGGTTAACGTCAATAGGAATAAATGAAAATGGCGAACAAGTTTCAGAAATGCAATTTCAATGGACAATAAAATCAAGAATATAATTTTTAGAGATTTGTTAATCTTAGTTAATGTTTAATCTTAAAGCATAACTAATTGTAAATTTGTGATAAAATAATATAAATGAACATTTTAATAACAGGAGCAACTGGTCTAATAGGGAAAAAAATGGTGACTTTACTTAAAAAAGACAATCATGTAATTCATTATTTAACAACTTCAAAAAGTAAAATAGAACACACGCCAAATTATAAAGGATTTTATTGGAATCCAGGTAAAGGCGAAATTGACCTTGCTGCTTTTGAAGATGTTTCCGTTATTATTCATTTAGCAGGTGCCTCAGTTTCAAAAAAGTGGTCAAAAGCTTATAAAAATGAAATAATACAGAGCAGGGTTCAAACTGCTAATTTGCTTTTCAAAACGTTGCAATCTCATCCTAATAAAGTGAAACAGTTTGTTGCTGCATCTGCTGTAGGTATTTATCCAAATGATTTAACTGCCATTTATAATGAAGACGATTCGAAAATTGATGATTCTTTTTTAGGTGAAGTAACGCAACTTTGGGAAGAAAGCACCAATTTATTTAAATCCTTACCACTTTTGGTAACCACTATCAGAATTGGAGTGGTTTTAGCCAAAGAGTCAGGCGCATTAGTTGAAATGACTAAGCCAATAAAATATGGTTTTGGAGCTGCTTTGGCATCTGGAAAACAATATGTGTCTTGGATTCATATTGATGATTTAGTGGCTATTTTTAAATATGTTATAGATAACAATTTAGAAGGTATTTACAATGCGGTTTCGCCATATCCCACAACTAATGAAGAACTAACAAAAGCTATTGCGAAAACCATTCATAAACCTTTGTTTTTACCGAATGTGCCAAAATTTATGTTGCGTTTACTTTTAGGAGAAATGCATCAAATTGTAACCAGTAGTCAACACGTGAGCTCAAGAAAAATTCTTGATTCAGGGTTTCAATT
>NZ_JAGNYF010000026.1 GCF_017985075.1 Flavobacterium sp. | reverse complement strand
AATGAATTATCAACAAGTGTTACATTTAATTTAATTTTCTTTGCCTTATTAGTAATTTTTGCACTTTCATTTTTAGGCGCATTCGAAATAGTTTTACCAAGTTCTTGGGCTACAAAAATTGATTCAAAAGCTGATAAAGGCGGTATAGTTGGTATCTTTTTTATGGCATTAGCCTTAGCAGTAGTTTCTTTTTCTTGTACAGGTCCAATTGTTGGTACATTACTTGTAGAATCGGCATCAAAAGGTGGTTTAGCACCAATTATTGGAATGTTAGGTTTCTCTATCGCTATTGCTTTACCATTTATGTTATTTGCTATGTTCCCAGGTTGGTTAAATTCAATGCCAAAATCGGGTAGTTGGTTAAATACGGTTAAAGTTTCTTTAGGATTTTTAGAATTGGCTTTTGCCTTTAAGTTTTTATCTAATGCCGATTTGGTATTACAAAAACATTGGTTAGAAAGAGAATTGTTTATTGCGATATGGATTGCTGTATTTGCTGCTTGGGCGTTATATTTATTTGGAAAATATATGTTACCTCACGATTATGAAAAAGCGGATAAAATAGGAGTAGGGCGTTTGATGATGGCAATTATCGTTTCCACTTTTACTTTCTATATGATTCCAGGATTATGGGGCGCTCCATTAAAAATATTGAGCGGATTAACACCTCCAATGACTTATGCAGAAAGTGCATCAGTATTTGGAAATGGGAATTCGAGTACAGCTGAATTACCAGAACACGCGCACAATGGACCACACGGAATTATTGCTTTTGAAGACTACGAATACGGATTGGCTTACGCGAAAAAAGTAGGCAAACCAGTATTGTTAGATTTTACAGGTGATGCCTGTGCGAATTGCAGAAAAATGGAAGATAATGTTTGGTCTGACAAAAACATTTTATCTATCCTAAAAAATGATGTGGTTTTAGTTTCTTTATATTGTGATAGAAAAATTGATTTACCTAAAGAAAAACAATACGTTTCTAAAACAACGGGTAAGAAAGTAATTACTATTGGAAACAAATGGACAGACTTACAAATTTCAAGATATAAAAGTAATTCGCAACCTTTATATGTTATTATTGATAATGAAGGTAATGATTTAGAAGGTGTAACTCCAATGGCATTTAATACCAATATTGAAGAATATAAAAAATGGTTAGAAAATGGGATTGCCTTGGCTAATAAAAAGTAGAAATGGTTAGGTACTTTTTTATATTTCTTTGTTTTGTTACTTTTTTATTTTTTTTCGATTCTTGTAACATTACAAATAATGATGAAAATAATTCTAAAGAACTCGACATAAAATTAGAGAAATTAGTTTTAAGTGAAGAAAATATAAATATAGAGTATTTTACAAAACTTAAATTGAAAAATGAAATATTAGAATATAAAATGACATATTTAGGAATTATAGATAATTTAAATTACGGAAAATTACGTTTTATTTTTTCAACAGTTTATAGTGGTAATTATGAAGATTCCAAAAGAGCCAATTCTATAATTACAATATACAACGAAAATAAAAGATTAGGATATTATTATGTTGGTGGAGGGTTTAATAAAACTCCAATAATATTAAATAATGAATTAATCTTTAAATATGATGATGAAAATTGTGATAGAATTACTAAACTAAATTTTAGTAATAAAATTCCAAAACAAATATTTATTGAATGTAAAAAAAAGGAAGATGAGATATTTGGAGATCTTTATTCTTTTGACGAAAATGTGAATAAAAATTAAATATTTTTATCTTCTTCACTTAATGTAAAAATATCTTCAACTTGTGTTTCGAAAAATTGGGCTAACTTTAATGCTAACAGCGTAGAAGGAACATATTTCCCTTTTTCCATAGCATTTATAGTTTGTCTACTTACCTGAATTTTCTTTGCTAATTCTTCTTGAGAAATATTTTTTATTGCTCGGAGAACTTTAATGTTATTCGTCATGATTTGAAGTATTTAATTTATAAATCATGTAATGAAATCGTATAATAAAAAATAAAAGTAAAGTAAACATATTATAAAATAAAACATTCAAATAAGGTAAGCCAAATATAAATAATGTAAAGAATAATATAATTGCATAATTTAGATAAGTTGCCCATACTAAACTTTCATATCTTATTTTAGAAATCATTTCGTCTTCTTCTTTTAGCTTTGAAAATCCAACTAAAATGCCACCTACAATTATACCGATAGTAAGAATTTCATCTACAATACTGTTTTTTATAAATTTAAAAAATCCAGGAATTTCTCCTATACTATCTTGATATATAGAAAAAACAGAAATGTTTAAATATTCATCGGTTGATATATTTAAAGCGGAGATAATAAGTGTCACTATAACACTTGGAATAAATAATAACCAACCAAAATTTTTAAATTGATTAGGAAATAAAAAACGTGTTTTCATAAATTAAAGTTTAAAATTATTTTTCAAATGTAAAGTTTATTTTACATATTGACAAGTAAAATTTACAAAAAGTATATTTTGTTTTACTTTTTTATTTTTTAGAAATTTTTAATTGTTTGTAATTAAAATATTTTTCTACATTTGTATTTATATAAGCCAATTTTTAAAAGTACACGCCATGTTAGTAAAAGTCTTTGGAAGCGCCGTTTTCGGTGTAGATGCCACCACCATTACTGTAGAAGTAAATATCGATAAAGGAATAGGATACCATTTAGTAGGTTTACCAGATTCCGCAATTAAAGAAAGCAGTTATCGTATTGCTGCCGCTCTAAAAAACAACAATTACAACCTTCCCGGAAAAAAAATCACCATAAATATGGCGCCTGCCGATTTAAGGAAAGAAGGTTCTGCCTATGATTTAACCTTAGCTATTGGTATTTTAGCTGCTTCTGGTCAAATAAACGCCGAAGAAGTAGGAAAGTATATTATTATGGGCGAAATGTCTTTAGATGGTGGTTTGCAACCAATTCGCGGAGCATTATCCATAGCCATTAAAGCTAAAGAAGAGGGTTTTATAGGAATTATCCTTCCCAATCAAAATGTAAAAGAAGCCGCAATTGTTGAAGGTTTAGAGGTGTATGGCGTAGATAATGTATTGCAAGTCATAAATTTTTTTGAAGGTAAAGAAACTTTAATTCCGACCATAATTGATACGAAAGAAGAATTTTCTAAAAACCTTGAATTTCCAGAATTCGATTTTGCTGACGTCAAAGGTCAGGAGTCAATAAAAAGATGTATGGAAATTGCAGCAGCAGGCGGTCATAATATTATTTTAATTGGACCTCCAGGCGCTGGTAAAACGATGTTAGCCAAACGTTTACCAAGCATTTTACCACCTATGAGTATGCAAGAAGCGTTGGAAACAACTAAAATTCACTCGGTTACAGGTAGAATAAAAGATGCAGGATTATTAACACAACGTCCTTTTCGAGCACCACATCACACGGCAAGTTCTGTCAGTTTGGTAGGAGGAGGTAGTTATCCGCAACCAGGAGAAATTTCTTTAGCGCATAATGGCGTTTTATTTTTAGATGAATTACCTGAGTTTAAACGTGAAGTTTTAGAAGTTATGCGTCAACCTTTAGAAGATAGAGAAGTAACAATCGCTCGAGCTAAATTTACGATTACTTATCCTTCATCATTTATGTTAGTAGCCAGTATGAATCCGAGTCCCAGTGGTTTTTTTAACGATTCGAAAAATTCAAATGGTGCTTCACAAATGGAAATGCAACGGTATTTAAGTAAAATTTCAGGACCTCTTTTGGATAGAATTGACATTCATATTGAAGTAACACCTGTGCCATTTGAAAAATTATCGGAAACTCGCAAGGCAGAAAGTAGTGTTGAAATTAGAAAACGGGTTACAGAGGCAAGAAATATTCAAACACAACGTTTCGAAAACTACAATCACATTCATTATAATGCACAAATGAGTAGTAAATTAATTCGTGAATATTGTGCTTTAGATGATGTTTCTCTACAATTATTAAAAACGGCTATGGAACGATTGAACTTGTCGGCACGTGCTTATGATAGAATTTTAAAGGTTTCCCGAACCATTGCCGATTTAGAAAATTCAGCAGCTGTTGTTTCGCATCATATAGCCGAAGCTATTCAATACAGAAGTTTAGATCGAGAAGGCTGGTTGGGATAATGGAATTATAACAATTAAAAAAGTTAATAACTCAAGCTCCGCAAAGTCTCCGACTTTGAGGTAGTGTCTTTCAGTCTTTGACTGACCTAAAAGAAAATATATGAAAGATAAAGAAGGTTACATAATTCGAGACCAATCTAAAGCTCATTTTATTACCGCAACAGTTGTGGATTGGGTTGATGTTTTTTCAAGAAAAGCATATAGAGATTGCATCATAGAAAGTTTGGATTTTTGCATCAAAAATAAGGGAATGATTTTATATGGATATGTAATTATGTCTAATCATATTCATTTAATTATACAATCCGATAAAAATAAATTATCCGATTTAATTCGGGATTTCAAGAAGTTTACCGCAAAGACTATTTTGCATAAAATAGAAACAGAACCAGAAAGTAGAGCCGATTGGATGCTGAAACGTTTTGAATTTGCTTGTAAAAGTCATAGTCGAAATGAAAAATATCAGTTTTGGCAATATGGAAATCATCCCGAAGAAATTTTTTCAGAAAAGTTTTTTTGGTCTAAATTGGATTATATTCATTTAAATCCTGTTCGAGCCGGAATTGTTGTCAAGGCTTCTCATTATGTACATTCAAGTGCTTCTAATTATATTAAAGATAATGGAATTATAACAATTACAAAAGTTGATAATCCAGTAATAGATGTTTTAAAACCACAATCAATTAGTAATATTTATAATTGGTAAGGAAGGTCGGAGACCTTTAAACACAACCTCAAAGTCGGAGACTTTGCGGAGCGTAAGTTAGAGAAGGTTGGTTGGGTTAGCCGTGTTTTTTCCAATATCTTTTACCATAACTGCAAAAAATTTCTTCATTAGATTTGATGTTTTTTGTAGCAATTAAACAAACGTTGTTGACTTCGTCTAAAGAGATTTTTGAATTATTTTTATACTTAGATTTTGTAAAACCATTGGAATCATTTGCGTATTTAGCAAAACAATCTACAGTATTTGAGTCTAAAATTGTGCCATCAAGTAAATTAATAAAATACTTGTCTTCATTTAGTTTTACAATAGATTCTGCTTCGTTGTTTGTTATTATTTTACCTTTAAAAATGGAAATTATTTCTTCCTTATAAATTTCTATTGCTGTAAATAATCCATTTCCAGAATTTTCAATTTGAGATTTATGAATGTATAAATAATCTTCTTCCTTTGCATCAATGGTATTGTCCATATTATTTTTAATAAAACTAAAATTTTAAAATTCGCATTACTCTATTTTTTCTAATATGATTTTTTATGATGGACGTTGTATCTCTATTATTTTGCATCGGAATAATGATGTTTTTTAATATCTCAACATTCGTAATTTGATAGTTTAAATCGAAAAAACAATACCCTTTATAAACACCATTTTCAATTAAAACGGCACTTCGTTCTTCAATTCCTCGACCTTTGTCGACAACAACCATATTGTTGTTGTCAAATTGTAAATAGTGAATACAATCTTCAGCACGAGTGTTATATGTTTCAGGACTTTCAAGCTGTATGCAAGCGCCATTACATTCTTTTATTTTGTATTGAAAACAAGCGGATTTTGTTTCGTAAAGTCCGTTAATTTTCTGACATAATTGATTTTCAGATGTTAATTTAAAAAGAAAGTTTTTCCCTTCTTGTAGACTCACAAATGAGGTGATTTCTTTTTTTCTGCCATCTGCCTTTTCAATAGTTATTGCCAAATAACCTTCCTTATTTATATGCGAATACATAGCAAAATTAAATATACTTTTGCGTTGTGCTCTATTATATATTGGTTTATTGATTTTAATTTCTTCCGATTCTTTCAATAACGCAATTAATTCGCTTCCTGTTTCCTCGCAAGTAACTGTGTATACATCGCGTTGAATTTTTTTACTTTTAGAATTTACGCCTGTAAAATGTTGATTTACTCTTTTTTTAATGTTTTTACTTTTTCCAATGTAAATTAAATCGCCGTTTTCATTATGAATATAGTATATTCCAGTTTTTGAAGGTAATTTTTCTAATATATCAAGTAATTTAGGTGATAATCCTGCTTTTATTTCGGTTTTTATATAACTTTTTACAATTTCTTTAGTCAAATCTTTTGCTAAAAGCATCTTGAATAATTTAACTGTAGCCATTGCATCACCACTTGCTCTATGCCTGTCTGCCATTGGAATTCCTAATGAACGTACTAATTTTCCTAAACTATATGAAGGCAAATCGGGAATGATTTTTTTTGCTAATTCTACAGTGCAAAGTGTTGGTTTTTTAAAATCAAAACCCAAACGTCTAAATTCCATTTGTAAAATTCGGTAATCGAAACTGGCGTTATGCGCTACAACAATAGAACCTTCAGTAATTTCAATAATTCGTTTTGCCACTTCGTAAAACTTTGGCGCACTTCGAAGCATAGCACTGTTTATACCCGTTAATTTTACCACAAAAGGCTGAATTGGTTTTTCAGGATTCACCAAACTAATAAACTGGTCTACCACTTCGTGACCATCAAATTTATAAATGGCAATTTCCGTAATACCTTCTTCATTGTATTGTCCGCCCGTGGTTTCTATGTCGATAATAGTATAAATATGTTTTCTTTTTATAATTTAGTAATTCGTTTTCAATAAATGGTACATTGAAAATTGCCTTATTGATAATTTCTATTGCCAAAGATACTACTTCCAATTCGAACCATTGTACTACCGCACGAAATGGCTAGTTGATAATCGCCAGACATACCCATTGATAAGATGTTGGGTTTTAGGTTATGGGTAAATGGAATTTTACTTAATTTATCAAATATCGATTTTAAATGGTTGAATTCTTTTTCAATTTGGTTTTGATTTTCAGTGAAGGTTGCCATTCCCATTAAACCTACGATTCTGATGTTTTCAAATTCGCTTTTGTCTTTCTGAACTTGCTTCAGCACCTGATTTAGTTCTTCTTCATCTAATCCAAATTTGGTTTCTTCTTCGGCAATATGAATTTGTAATAAACAATCAATGACTCTATTGTGTTTTTTGGCTTGTTTATTAATTTCTTGCAACAATTTTAGACTATCTACACCGTGAATCAAACTTACGTATTCTGCCATAAATTTGACTTTATTGGTTTGTACGTGGCCAATCATATGCCATTCGATATCTTTTGGCATTTGTTCCCATTTATCAGTCATTTCTTGGATTTTGTTTTCTCCAAAAATACGCTGACCCGCATTGTAGGCTTCCATTAAATCAGCTACAGGTTTGGTTTTTGAAACCGCAACCAAAGTCACGTGTGGTGGAAGTTGGGATTTTATTTTATTGAGGTTTTGAGCTATAAACATGAATCTTGTAAATTTAATTGAATATGAATTTTGCCATTTCCTTTTTTAGGAATATAAAACTCTATGCTTTCTTCATATATTTTTAATTCGGTATCAAAATTTGGTCCTTTAATAGTATTATCAAATTGAACATACATTTCTCCCATATCACTTTGAAATAAGTTACCTAAAAAAGTATCATAACAGTTATTTGAGGCGCAATTAAATCCAATGATATTATCTTCAAGATTAATTGATACGATATTGTAATCAGTTTTTATTTTTTCTTCATTTAAGAAAAGAATAAATGTACTTTTATTTTTGTATAAAACATCTTTATATATTTTGCCATCTATTGAAACTGAATATGCACTTACTTCATTCAAAATTATAGCATTTCCCATAGCATATTTTAAAACTATTGGTTTGCATAAATAGAAAATAAATAATGTTGTAATACTTAATAGAAGTGATATTAATATTTTTTTCATAGTTAAATAATATTAGTTGCTTTCAGCATGACAAGATTGTGGTTAAACTTCGTAAATCCAAAATCGTAATTCGTAAATAAATTTATAATTCATAAACAACCAAACCACTTCTAAACTTTGGTTCAATGTAGGTTGATTTAGGAGGCATAATTAAATTATTGTCGGCAATTGTTTTAATTTCAGACATATTGGTAGGGTAGAGCATAAAACCCACTTCGTATTCGCCTTCATCTATTAAATCTTTAATTACAGAAACGCTTTGTTTTCCTGGAATGTAATCAATGCGTTCGTCGTTACGCAAATCTTCAATTCCTAATAAGGGATGTAAAACCGTATCGTATAAAATTTGTGCATCTAAATTTTCTAAAACAGAAGTCGCTTTTTGAGATTGTTTATAAAACAACGCATAAAAACTGCCATCTAAATACATTCCAAATTCAAATTTATTTTGTGGTTTCCACAATTCTTGATCTTTTGGTTTGATGATAAAATTATCCGATAATTTAGTGATGAACTCATCTTTTGATAAACCATTTAAATCGCGAATAATTCTATTAAATTCATAAATTTTCACATTGCTTTCTGCAATTAAAAAACTCATAAAATAATTTAAATTCTTGTTATTTAGCGATTTGTTTTGTTCGTATAACAATTCAGCAGAGGCCGAGCGGTGATGTCCATCGGCAATATATAAATTCGGAATGTTTTCAAAATGCTCTTGCAACCAATCTATTTCTGATTGTGTTTCAATCTTCCACAACGTGTGTTTTTCCTTATTTGGAGTGGCAAAAGCATAAATGGGTTCGCTCTTTTTTCGTAAAGCAATAAACGTATTAATTTCAACAGAATCGGGATAGGTAATCAAAACAGGTTCGGTATTAAAACCCGTTTGATGCAAATAATCTTTAAATAATTCTACGCGATATTGTAAGGTGTCTTCGTGTTTTTTAATCTGATTTTTCTGATATTCTTCCACAGAAGTTCCTGCGATAATTCCAGTAAATGTTTGACTTTTGGTTTGTATTTCGTACAAATAAAAAACAGGTTGTTCTTCGGAAATTAAAATAGTTTCGTTTTTAAAATCCTGATATTTATGCAAAACACCTTTAAAACGCTTGTCTAAAGTAATCTTTTGAGTATTCGCATACGCGGGATGAATCACGTGCAAAAACGAATACGGATTGAAACTTAGCCAAGCCGCAAGCTCAGCAGAACTATATTCTTCATAGGTTCTGCAAGTTACCAATGCGACTTTATCTGCCGATGGACGAACTGCTTTAAAAGGGATTATTTTTGCCATTTTTAAGTGATTAGTAATTAGTGATTAGTAACTAGCTATTCACTAATTACTAATCACTTTTCACTTTATTTAGAAAATTGTTTAGAAACTTTCTCAGCTTTTTTACTTTCCGTATAATCATAGAATCCTTCACCAGATTTAACACCTAATTTCCCTGCCATTACCATATTTACTAATAACGGACAAGGTGCATATTTAGGGTTTTTAAATCCGTCATACATTACGTTTAAGATAGATAAACAAACGTCAAGACCAATAAAATCAGCTAATTGTAATGGTCCCATTGGATGTGCCATTCCTAATTTCATCACTGTATCTATTTCAGATACGCCCGCCACACCGTTATATAACGTTTCAATAGATTCGTTAATCATTGGCATTAAAATTCTGTTGGCTACGAAACCTGGATAATCATTTACCTCGGTTGGTGTTTTACCTAATTTTACCGATAAATCCATAATAATTTTAGTCACTTCAACAGAAGTAGAGTAACCACGAATGATTTCAACTAATTTCATAATCGGCACTGGATTCATAAAATGCATTCCAATAACTCGCTCTGGATGAACTACTTGCGCTGCAATTTGAGTAATTGAAATTGAAGACGTATTCGATGCTAAAATTACATTATGGTCGCAAATATCACTTAACTGCTTAAAGATATTCATTTTTAGCGTTACATTTTCTGTTGCAGCTTCCACAACTAAATCGCAACCCACAACGCCATCTTTAATATCCGTATAAGTGATAATATTTGAAATGGTTTTGTGTTTGTCTTCTTCTGTGATACTTCCTTTAGTAACCATTCTGTCTAAGTTAGCGGCAATAGTTGCCATTCCTTTTTCTAATGATTTTTCAGAAATATCAATTAATTTAACGGTAAATCCTGCTTGTGCAAATGTATGAGCAATTCCGTTGCCCATTGTTCCTGATCCTATTACGGCTATTTGTTTCATTGTGTAATTATATATTTTTTGTTAATTTAACTAATTTACTTTCCAATTGAATCAATAATCTGATACGCAACACGCAATGCTTCTGTTCCATCTTCTAAAGTTACAATAGGCGTAGTGTTATTATTTATTGCATCTCCAAATGATTCCAATTCGTCTAAAATAGCGTTATTTGGATTTACATTAGGGTTATCGAAATAAATTTGTTTTTTCACACCTTCTGCATTTTGTAAAATCATATCAAAATCGCCCGGAATTTCTGGTGCGTCTTGCATTCGAACCACTTCGCAAATTTTATCTAAATAATCTACAGAAATGTAAGCATCTTTTTGGAAGAAACGTGATTTACGCATATTTTTCATAGAAATTCTACTCGCTGTTATGTTCGCCACACAACCATTTTCAAATTCTAAACGCGCATTTGTAATGTCTGGAGAATCAGAAATTACGGCAACGCTACTGGCATTTACTGTTTTTACTTTAGATTTCACTACACTTAATATTGCATCAATATCGTGAATCATTAAATCTAAAACCACAGGAACATCTGTCCCACGCGGATTAAATTCTGCCAAGCGATGCGTTTCAATAAACATCGGTTTGTCAATCATATCTTTAACAGCAGTAAAAGCTGGATTAAAACGTTCAACGTGTCCGACTTGACCTTTAACGTTATATTTATTTGCCATAGCCACAATTTCTTCTGCTTCAGAAACTGTTGTAGCGATTGGTTTTTCTATAAAAATATGTTTTCCAGCTTCGATAACCATTTTGGCACATTCGAAATGTTGAATCGTTGGAGTAACAATATCTACTACATCAACTGCGGCAATTAAACTTTCTATAGAATCAAATTTTTTATAACCGAATTCTGCAGCAACTTTATTTGCGTTTTCCTCAAAAGGATCAAAAAAGCCTACTAATTCGTATTTTTCTGACTGATTTAATAATCGTAAATGTATTTTTCCTAAGTGACCAGCACCTAAAACTCCGACTTTTAACATAAAAATAAATTTCATCAAAAATAGTAATAAAATAAGAAATACCAATTAAGAAATATCAATATTAAAAATTTCAAATTCAAATATTGTAACGATAACATTAGATTAAAATTTTTTATAATAAATTGGAATTTAATTTTTGTTTTTGATAAAATTCCATCTAATTTTACATCACTAATTTACACCATAAATTGAAAGATACTAACAAACATCAAGGGCTTAGAAATCAACTCGTAAAACAGTTAGAAGAAAAAGGAATTACAGATAAAAATGTTTTGGCAGCTATCAGCAAAATACCGCGTCATTTATTTTTGAATTCTAGTTTTGAGGATTTTGCTTATCAAGATAAAGCGTTTCCTATTGGAGCTGGTCAAACGATTTCTCAACCTTATACAGTAGCATTTCAGAGTGAATTACTACAAATAGAAAAAGATCATAAAATTTTAGAAATCGGTACAGGTAGTGGCTATCAAACAGCTGTTTTAGTAACTTTAGGCGCAAAAGTTTATTCGATTGAAAGACAAAATGAATTATTTAAAAAAACATCAAGATTATTACCAACTTTAGGTTTTAGACCAAAATTATTTGTTTTTGGCGATGGTTATATTGGTTTAGAAAAAGAAGCTCCTTTTGATAGTATTATTGTAACAGCAGGTGCACCATCAATTCCTCAGGCATTAATGTCGCAATTAAAAATAGGTGGTAGGTTAGTGATTCCTGTTGGAAAAACAGAACAAATAATGACTTTATTGATAAGGAAAAACGAAACACAATTTGAAAAAACCGAATATGGAGATTTTAAATTTGTACCCTTATTAGAAAATAAAAATTAAAACCGCCAATTAATTTGACGGTTTTAAAATTGAAATATAGCGTTCTAAACAATCAAGTTCTGTTTGTGCAATAAATAATAAAAAGTTTTCTTTATTTTTTTCTGCATGACAACTTTCTAAAGCGTTATAATATTTCATTCTGGAAGTTAATTCTCCTTTAATATTTGCAATAACATAACCATTTTGAAGTAAAATTAAATTCATTAACAAGCGCGATGTTCTACCATTTCCATCAATAAAAGGATGAATACAAACCAATCTTTCATGCATTTCCGCAGCTAAAATTACTGGGTGCAATCTTTTTTTATTTTCAAAGTACCATAAATAGAGCTCTTCCATTTCTTTTGCAACCAAAAAAGGTTGTGGTGGCATATGTTTACTCCCTTTTATCATTACTTGTACTTTTCTATATTTCCCAGCATCTTCTGGATAAATACCTCTTAGAATTAAATTATGAATAGACATAACTTGTCTTTCAGAAATTGAAATTTCGTTTTGAACCAAATCTTTTATGTAATCAATAGCTTCATTATGATTTAAAACTTCTAAATGTTCACGCATACTTTTTCCAGAAATAGTAAGCCCTTCGTTAATTATAAAATCTGTTTCTTGTAAGGTTAAAGTATTGCCCTCGATTTTATTGCTTTCAAAAGTATATTCTAATTCTAAAGCTTGAGTAATTCTAAAACTATCGTAATCTCTGTATCTATCTAATTCTTTTTTTAGTTCATCTATTTTTAAAAGAATATTTTCTAAATCGTCAGATAATTTCTGTCTTTTAAATGATGCATAATATCTAATTTCTTCTTCAGCAATCATCATTGCTTTTAAAGCATATTCATCCTGACCAATTTCGTCATAAATTCGTTCTTTAAGCCAAGTAATTAATAAGTCTTCGTAATTTAATTGTAAAATTTCTGACAATTTTAGCAGTTGTTCTTTGGTTGGTTTTCTTGAACCATTTTCATATTTACTGATTAAAGATTGATCAATATCAAGCGCTATTGCAACATCAATTGTTCGTAATTGATTTTCTAATCTGGCGTTTCTTAATATATTTTTCATTACTTATCTTTTTTGTCATGACAAATTTAGTCATATTTTTTATTCTGAAAAAATATTTCACCCATTTTTTACATATATTTGTGAAAAATTTATTTTATGAAAAAATATTTATATTTCTTTTTAATTTTATTCAGTCTTGTTTTAAACGCACAAGATAAACCAAAATTGGTAGTTGGAATTGTTGTAGATCAAATGAAAATGGAATATTTATATCGTTTTTCAAATGATTTTTCAAACAATGGTTTTAAAAAATTAATGGCAAAAGGATTCACCTTTCATAACATGCATTACAATTACATGCCTACTTATACAGCTCCAGGGCATGCCGCCATATTTACTGGTGCTTTACCAAATGTAAACGGAATTGTAGGTAACGATTGGTTTAATAAAGCTACTGGCAAAGAAATGTATTGTACTGATGATGCATCCGTTAGCACTTTAGTTGAAGGAACAGAATCTGAAGGAAAAATGTCGCCAAAAAATCTTTTTAGCACAACTATTACAGATGAATTAAAATTGGCTACCAACTTTAAAAGTAAAGTAATTGGAATCAGTATTAAAGATAGAGGGGCTATTTTACCAGCGGGGCATTTTGCAGATTGGGCGTTTTGGTATACTAAAACAGGAAATTTTATCTCGAGTTCTTTTTATGGAAATAAATTACCAGACTGGACGATTCAATTTAATGAGGAAAAAAACTACATTAAATATATTGAAAAAGGTTGGGATTTATTTAAACCAAAAGAAATTTACAACGAAAGTTTAAACGATAATAATCCATACGAAGGAAAATTATTTAAGAAAACGCCTTTTTTTCCATACGATACGAAAGAAATGTTTACAAATAATGATGCCGGAGTTTTAAGGACTACACCATACGGCAATAATTTAATTGCAGATTTTGCAAAAAGAGCTATCGAAAATGAGAAAATGGGTGCAGATGAGATTACAGATTTTCTTACGATGAGTTTTTCATCTACTGATTATGTAGGTCATGTTTTAGGCCCGCGTTCTATTGAATTACAAGATACGTATTTACGTTTGGACGAAACAATAGCCGATTTTTTAACTTATTTAGATGAAAAAGTAGGCAAAGGAAACTATTTAGTTTTCTTAACAGCAGATCATGCGGGTGCTGAAAATGCTACATATTTAAAAGACAATAAATACGAGGTAGAAAGTTTAAATAGTAAAAACATACAACAAAGTATAATCGATTTTTCTCAAAAAACATTTGGCGAAAATTTGTTATTAGATTATTCAAATTTCAATATTTTTATTAATAAAGAAAAAGTAAATCAAAAAGGATTGGATTTAAATATAGTAAAACAAAAATTTAAAGCGTTTTTACTTACGCAAAACTTTATTAGTAATGTTTTTACAGAAGAAGAAATTCAAAATTCAGGTTCAAATAATCAATTGTTACAAATTATTTCAAATGGTTACGATCCAAAACAAAACGGGGAATTAGTCTTGTTATTTAAGCCTGGTTTTATGGAATACTCATCTACAGGAACAACACATGGTTCACCATATTCTTATGACACACACGTGCCTTGTCTGTTTTATGGATGGAAAATCAAAAAAGGAGAATCGTTCAATAAAAAAACAATTACGCAAATAGCGCCAACTTTAGCACAAAAGTTAAAGATAACTATGCCGAATGGTACTCAATCTGAAGTTTTAGAAGAAGTTTTAAATAAATAATAAAAAAGCACTGATGTTTTCAGTGCTTTTTTTATGTTTTCTACATTTCAATTTCAACTTGATTTCTTAAAATATCTTCAAAAGTTTCTCGTTGCCTAATTAAATGTGCTGAGCCATTTTTCCATAATACTTCAGCAGGTTTTACTCGTGAATTGTAATTAGAAGCCATTGAAAAACAGTAGGCACCAGCATTTTTAAAACTTAGAATATCACCTTCATGAATTTCTGAAATTCTTCTGTTTGTTGCAAAAGTATCCGTTTCACAAATATAGCCTACAACAGAATAATAACGTTCTTTTCCTTTTGCGTTTGATATATTTTCTATGTGATGTTCTGCTCCATAAAGCATCGGTCGAATTAAATGATTAAAACCGGTATCAACACCAGCAAAAACTGTTGAAGTAGTTTGTTTAACAACATTTACTTTCGCTAAAAAAACACCTGCTTCGCTAACTAAAAATTTACCAGGTTCAAATACTAAAGTTAAATTTCTACCATATTCTTTTTCGAAGGCGAGGAAGCGCTTGCTTAATTTTCTACCAAATTCTTCAATATCCGTTTCAATATCACCTTTTTTGTATGGCACTTTAAAGCCGCTTCCGAAATCAATAAAATCAAGATTTTTAAATTGTTTGGCAGTTTCAAATAAAATTTCGGCAGCATATAAAAACACTTCCACATCCAAAATGTCAGATCCTGTATGCATATGTATACCATTGATATGCATTTTTGTATTTTCTACAATTCGAATAATATGAGGCAATTGATGAATAGAAATTCCGAATTTACTATCAATATGTCCAACAGAAATATTCGCATTTCCTCCAGCCATAACATGCGGATTTACTCGAATACATACTGGAATGGTAGGATGCTTAGTGCCAAAATGTTCTAATATCGAAAGATTATCAATATTTATTTGCACACCCATTTCGGCAACTTTTTCAATTTCTTCAAAAGAAACGCCATTTGGGGTATACATAATTTCGTTAGGTTGAAAACCGGCATGAAGTCCAAGCATCACTTCTTCAATAGAAACTGTATCTAATCCACAGCCTTCATTTTTTAATAATTTTAATACAGAAACATTTGACAGTGCTTTTACTGCATAATGAATTTTAAAATTTTCAATCTTATGAAAAGCTTTCGTTAATCGATTATATTGTGATTTAATTTTTTCGGCATCGTACACATATAATGGACATCCAAATTCTTGTGCTACTTGTAATAATTCTGTATTTTGCATTTTTATTTTTTTTGTAAAAGTAGTTTAGATAATTTCCAAACTAAAATTATTACACAAATAAAATAATTAAATAACAAAATGTTATAATTATAACAATAGCTATACTAAATTATCAAATTTAATTTTAAAAATAAGAATAAAATTAGTCAATTACCAATTACTTTATTATTTTTGTCCCACTTTAAACAAGATTAACTCATACATAATTATGAACGTACACGAATATCAAGGTAAAGAAATATTAGCAAGCTATGGCGTGCGCATACAACGTGGTCATGTGGCCAATAATGCAGAAGAAGCTGTTGAAAAAGCAAAACAATTAACTGCTGAAACCGGAACAGGTTGGCATGTAATAAAAGCTCAAATTCACGCAGGTGGTCGTGGAAAAGGTGGTGGAGTTAAATTAGCTAAAAATTTAGATCAAGTTAAAGAAATAGCGGGTCAAATTATTGGTATGGATTTAATTACGCCTCAAACACCTCCAACAGGAAAAAGAGTTCATAAAGTTTTAATTGCTGAAGATGTATATTATCCAGGTGAATCTGAAACGAAAGAATTTTATATGTCTGTTTTATTAAATAGAGGTAAAGGTCGTAATATGATTATGTATTCTACAGAAGGTGGAATGGATATTGAAGAAGTGGCTGAACATACACCACATTTAATTTTTACAGAAGAAATTGATCCTTCAGTTGGTTTACAAGGATTTCAAGCAAGACAAATTGCTTTTAATTTAGGTTTATCAGGTGAGGCATTTAAAGAAATGGTAAAATTTGTAGATGCTTTATACAAAGCGTATATTGGTTCAGACGCTACTATGTTTGAAATTAATCCAGTTTTAAAAACATCAGACAACAAAATTATCGCAGTTGATGCTAAAGTTGATTTAGATGATAATGCTTTATTCCGTCATAAAGATTTAGCTGAAATGCGTGATGTTCGTGAAGAAAATCCTATTGAAGTTGAAGCGAAAGAAGTTGGTTTAAATTATGTAGATTTAGATGGAACGGTTGGATGTATGGTAAACGGTGCTGGTTTAGCAATGGCTACTATGGATTTAATTAAATACGCTGGTTTTGAACCTGCAAACTTCTTAGATGTAGGAGGAACTGCAGATGCAAAACGTGTTGAAACCGCTTTCCGTATTATTTTAAAAGATGCGAATGTAAAAGCTATTTTAATTAATATTTTTGGTGGAATTGTACGTTGCGATAGAGTAGCACAAGGTGTAGTTGATGCTTATAAAAATATGGGTGATGCTATTAAAGTGCCAATTATTGTTCGTTTACAAGGTACAAACGCAGAAATTGCAAAAGAATTAATTGACAATTCAGGTATGCCAATTTTATCAGCAGTTCAGTTTCAAGAAGCAGCTGACCAAGTAAAAGCAGCATTATCTTAATAAAATTATTTTTATTTTATATATTTATCCCGACTTAGGTCGGGATTTTTTTTATATTTGAAAAATAAAGGGGGATTAGCTCATTTGGCTAGAGCGCTACGCTGGCAGCGTAGAGGCGACCGGTTCGAATCCGGTATTCTCCACTGCACTAAATTTGAACATTCTTTTATTGGAGTAGAAAATTGATGGCTAAATTTAAAAAAAAAGACTTGATTTTAATCAAGTCTTTTTTTACTTATAGATTTATTTATTTTAAAACACCAATTTTGATTCTATAATTACCATTAATAGGAATATCAACATTGTTTTTTATTAATATACAATTAAAACTTCCCTCTACAATATAAAATTTTTCAGATGCAGTTTCATTTGTAAATACCACATTTGTAATAGTATGAACTTTTGGCGTGTTTGGTTTAAATCTTAAAAACTGATTTGTTCCTTTATCTTCAAAGACCAATGAAAAATCATTGTTTTTGCTACATGCATCTTCATTAAAATTCATTTCATATAAATCGTTTATATCGGTCATTCTTGTAGAAGTGACAATATTTTTTTGTGGATTACTATAATCTATAAAATTTTCAAAGTGAACAAAATTACATTCAATGAACAAATTTGAAGTTTCAATTTGTCCAACATATTGAAGAAATAAATCGCCATTATTTAAACAATTTTCTTCTCCACTAAATCCTGTAAAAAATAAGCCTTCTTTTTCGTATTGTTGACCGCTTACATTTATTTTAAGAAATAAATTATTTAAATTATTATTATTATTATTATTATTATTATCTTCATTAGTATCTTCTGAGCTACAACTCATTATAATAGTAGATACTAGTCCTATTAAAAAAAACATCTTTTTTTTCATAATGTTAAAAAATTAAAATTCTTGTTGAAGTTTAAATTGTTTATTAAAGCTTTGTGTAAAATAAATTATTTTAAAGCTTGAAAAGTTCCGTTAATTAAATTATAGTTCTGTTGGTTTGGATAATTTGGACAAGGGTTTCCACTAACAATATTTGTGCCTCCAACATTCAACAAATTATTAAGTTGAAATTCTCCAAAAATATAATTACTAGTAATTTGAGTAATTTTTACAAAACCTGTTGAAGTTGCTTTTTGTTCTAATTGTAAACTATTACAAGCATTACTTGTTTGGCTATAGTTGTCTTCGCTTTTATAAGGTAAAAAAACCGAGAATGAATTTATGCCACTCATTTGAATTATTTGATTAGTTTGCAAATCTCCAGATGTTGTAAACTTAATTGAAAACATAATTGCATCTTGAAGATATAATGGGTTTGAACCTTCTCTATTAATTAAGCCTATAATTTCGTGTGTTTTTGAACCATTATTATTTATGTAACTTGAGTAACCACAAGCCTCGTTTAAGTCTGTATTTGGAATTTTACTGGTAAATTTAAGACCGCCTTCAATCTCAAATTTCATACTAATTTCATTATTTATTGGGGAATTATTACTATCATCCTCAGAACTACAACCCGTAAATATAATTGACACTAGTGTCAATAAAAAAAATATTTTTTTCATACTATTAAATTAAAAAACTAGCTTTTAGAGGCTTATTAAATTACTAATTAAATTTATTTCGAATATTAAAATTATTTATATCGATAATCTGTATATTTTACCACTACTTCCTGTTGATGCAAAATAATAATTATTGTTTTTGGTTATTGAAAATACAGGGACATGTTCATTAACATCATCAATATTTAAGTTCCCACCTAATTTTATCCAGCTTTCATTGCTAGAATTAAAAGCAAAAACCCTATTCCAACTACCAGCGTATAATTTTGTATTATTAGAATAAAAACATGAGATGCTTGAAACAAAATTGAGTGCACCAGATGTACTTGTTAATCCGTTATTACGCGCATTCCAGCTAATACCACTATCATTAGACATTAGTACACCTTGATAATTTGTAGATATATAAATTTTTTCACCTATAGTAATTATTGAACAATGTTGATTAGGCCAATCATATTCTTGGAATCCATTCATGTTATTTAATTCGACAAAATCACTACCATTATTTGATTTATGAATTTGATTTTCATGTGACGTATTAAAATTATAAGAAAAATAATTAGAGCCATCTGAAACTATTCTGTTAGCAGAATTCCAGCTTATATAATTAGATTCTGTCCAATTAACTCCATTATCAATAGATTTATAAATATAAGGACCTGAACATACAAATATTACATTATTAATGATTTTGATATCTTCTGGCTGTTTATTTAAATTTTGCCAAATTTGAACCCAAGTATCTCCATTATTTATAGATTTATAATATTTTGTAGTTGAAGTTAAAACACTATTATGAATAGTCATTGAAGCATATAATATTCCAGTGTTTTCAAATAATTTAATATTTTCAGTATTAGTGAGATTTAATCCATTATTTACAGTACTCCAAGTGTCTCCATTATCATTTGATCTATATATTCCAGTATTTGAAGATACACAAAACACATAATTACCAATTGAACAAATATCACGTCCTGTTTTACTAAGTAGTGTCCAGTTTGTCGATGATGGATTATCCTCTTCAGAAATTGAATTTTCACTACATCCAGAAACAATATATAATAAAACACATAAAATTATAATATTTTTTTTCATAACTATATTATTAAAAAAAAACTGCCATTTAAGGCAGTTTTCAAGTTTGTTTAAAATTTATAACCTACAGAAAGTTGAATAACATTATTCTTGATATCAGATGAATAGCTATCTCCAAATTCATCAGTATAATTTTTTGTAATACTAGATAATCCTAAATTGTATCTTGCATCAACAAATAAATTATCTGTAAATGAATAACTAGCACCTAAATTAAAACTTAAACTTAATGATTTGTAAAAGTTTTTAACATCTACAGATTCAGAGTAACTATCAGTAATGCCAGAATAAGTTTCTGAAACATCATAATCTTCTTTAGCACTCATTAATATACCAAATTGCGGTCCGGCTAAAACGGCGAACTTGTCTGCTATATAGTATTTAGCCAATACTGGTATATTCAAATAATTTAATTTTGTTTTTGATTCTTCACTGTAAGTATCACCAAGATAAGTTTCAGTATATTTTGATTTTGCTCCTTGCATCGAAAATAACAATTCTGGCTGAAAAGCAAATTTATCTGAAATTTTGATCTCTGCAAATCCTCCAAATTGAGCTCCTATTAACGATTTGGAATCGGTAACATCACCTGAAAAATTAGAAATATTTAGACCTAGTTTTGCTCCGTATTTTATTTCTTGCGCATTAACAATTCCTGTTGCTAATAAAATAGCTGAAAATAATAATTTTTTCATTTTAAATTAGTTTAAATTAATAATTAGTAAAATTAATATTTAAGTTAATCCAAATTGATAACGATTTCTTACCGTAGACTTTTCAATGGTAACCGATAAATTATGAAGTAATTTTGAAAATTAATAATACGATTGTTCCCTTATTTATTTCGGATGAGATGACAATGTTCTCTTTATTGTTTTGAAACAAATCCATGCGTTCTTGAACCAATTTGATGCCTTTAGATTCGTGAATATGATTTAATTTAGATTTGTCTATTCCATTTCCATTATCTGAGATTTTACAATGTATTTCTCCATTTACTAATGAAAATTGTACGTTTAATTTTGACCCTTTTGAATCAGAATCAAAAGCATGTACAAAAACATTTTCTATAAATGGCTGTATAAGCATCGGTGGAATTTTGATTTTATTAATATCAACTGATTTGTCAACTTCTAAATTGAATTCTATTCCATATGGAAAACGCATCCGTTCAATGTTAATATAGGTTTTCAAATACTGAATTTCATCTACCAATTTTATTAATGGTTTGGATGAATTATTTAAAGTTTGTCGGATTAATTTCGAAAATTCTCCCATATAAAGTAGAGCATCATCCGTCTTACTATCTATTATGAAATTTTGAATCGAATTCATAGCATTAAAAATAAAATGGGGATTCATTTGACTTTGTAATGCTTCCATTTTGGTTTCAGCTAATCGTTTGTTGAAGTTGTTTTGAATTTCGGAATGTTTTTTTATTTTTTTAATTCTTATTCTTACAATATGATAAATCATGATACTTAAAAAAATAATTACAGTACAAATAAAAATTGTTGTTTTCCAGAAAGGAGGGAAAATTTCAATAATCAAACTTTTTGATTTTAATATTTGTCCTGTACCTAAATTTTTACCTTCAATTATGACTTTGAATTTTCCATTTGGAAGTCCTCTTAAATTAATTTTATTATTGCTTTCAAATTCACTCCAATTATCATTTAATCCTTCTATTTTGTATCGGTATACATTTTTATCAGCATTATAAAGATTATTGGTTGAAAAATAAATTTCAATGTCATTTTGAAAATATTTGAGCTTTATTGATGAGTTTCTAAGTATTCCAAAATCTGATTTTTTTAAAAACAGTGAATCGTTTCCGTTGATTTTAATAGTATTGATTTCTATTTTAGAATTAAAATATTTTTCATTTTGAAGGATTTTTTTGGTACTAAAGGTTATTAGCCCATTATTTGTTGCTAAAACCAAATCACCATTTTTATTCTTTGTACAATCATTAACTTGTAAATCTGTTAGTCCTTCAGATTTGTCTAATAATTTCAAAAGTTTATTATTCTTGACAATATTGATTCCTTTGTTTGTTCCAATAAAATAATAACCTTTTACCTCTTCAATAAATGTTATGGTATTCCCAATAATTTCTTTGTTCGAGCGTAATTTTGCAACTGTAGTTATTTTATTATTAATAAATTTAAGAACATATACATTTCCTAAATTAGTACCAACAACTAGGTTTCCATTTTTGTCAATGATTAAATCCCGAATATTTTTTTCATTAAATAATCCTTGTTCATTTAACGAATAAAATGTTCCATTTGTATATCTAAATAATCCATTAAGATAGGAACCAAACCAAATGCTATTCTGTCCTTTTGCTATTTTTAGTATATTTTTTGGTGTGTTTTTGTTTGTATTTGATACGGGTTTGGAAAAATCCCATTCAAATTTATTTTTAAACAAGTAGGTGTTGTTGTAAAAAGCAGTGTATATAACATCGTCATTGTCATTGAAAGCAATATTTCCACCATTACCCATGCCTATATTATAATATTTTAAATTTAATTTTTTATTAAAGCAAAATACGCCTAATGTACTATTAATCCAGACATTACCTTCTTTGTCATTTTCACAATTAAAACAAGTAAATCCTTTTCGAGATTTAAATTCATCATATTTAGATTTTTCTAATTTAGATGTTTTTTTACCATTGAAGTAACGATCAACTTTATTCCAAATAGCTTTTTCATTCCAAATTAAATATTTCCCATCGGGTTGTAATAGAATTATATTATCTCTAGCTCCAATCCAAGTAATATTGTCTTTACTGTTATATAATGATTGAATTTCGAGTTTTTTTAAACGAAAATAATTAGGTTCTAGCTTTTTAATTTTATTACTTAAATCTACTATAAATAATCCTTTATCAGTTGAGCCAACCCAAAGTTGGTCTGTTTTTTTATCAAAGTACAAACACCATAATGAAGTGGATGTAATGTTCGCTTTTTTTGTAATATCTTCTAGCTTGCCTTGTGAAATTTTATATAAACCACCATTTGGGTCAGTTACATTCCAAGAAGCACCATAAATAGTATTATTAGAATCAGATGCGAAATCCCAAATTTTATTTGAAGGTTGAATACTAATAAAGTTGGTTTTTAAATTTCTTTGATATAAAGAATTTTCTGAACCGCCACTATAATAGATATTGTTATTTATAAATGATGAAAAACTTTGTATGGGCTTAAATGATTCTTTTAATGTTGCCTTTGTAATATCATTATATAAATTCAGACTAAATGTTTTGTGCCAATTGACTGAAATTAAAATTCGATTTTCGTCTTCATTAATTCCCATAACTTGAAATTTACCAATAGGAGTTTTTTCAATAAAAGATTTGAATTTTTTTCCGTCAAACAGACTTAATCCATTTTCCGTACCTATTAATAAACAATTGAATTTTTTAGAATAATGCAGTTTTCGTACACTATTGTGGATGAGTCCATTTTTAGTGTTGAAGTATTGAAATTTTTTTCCGTTGTACTTGGCAATCCCATCGCCATAGAAAGAAAACCACAAGTTATGGTCATTATCTTCTGTTATTGACCATACATTATTGTATTTTAAGCCATTATTTTGATTAAATATTTTGTAATCTTTACCGTTATAACTACAAAGTCCATCTTCTGTTCCAATCCATAAAATACCTCTGCTATCTTTAAATATACATTTGATATTGTTGCTTGGTAAACCATCATTTATGGTTATGTTTTTACAGGGTATAGTTTGAGAGAAACTTACAATTGAAAAACTTAATAATATAATTAATAATTTACTTTTTATTGAGAATAGCATTGATGAAAGCTTCTTTTTTTCGGATGGATACTGGTAAATTTTCACCATTAGTTAGTTCAACTAAAAGGTCGTTCGTTTTGCTGAAGCGAGAAACATAATTTAAGTTTACTAAATACGATTTATGTATTCTCTGAAAAATATCGGTTGGTAAACTTACTTCAACGTGTTTTAATGATTTTGAAAGAGTTGTTTTTGTACCATCTAAACAAATAATATTACAATAATTATTATCCGCAACACAATATAAAATGGAGTTCACTTTTATCAATTCAAATCCGCTTTCCGTTGGGAATGCAATACTTTTGTATCCAGAGCTTCCTGTATCAATATTCTTAATTAATAATCTAAGATTTGCATCGTTTTTTATTTGAGCACTTTTCTTTTCAAATCGTTTAATTGCACTTAATAAATCGATATAATTTATCGGTTTAAGTAAATAGTCTAATGCATTGATTTTGATTGCATCTATTGCAAATTGAGCATGTGCTGTAGTAAAAATTATTTCAAAGTTAACTTGTTTCAACTCCTTAATTAATTCGAAGCCATTTTTTTTTGGCATTTGAACGTCTAAGAAAACCAAATCGGGATTATGTTTTTCAATAGCTATTAACGCTTCATCAACATTTTTACATCTATCCAAAATTATGAATTTATCTGGAAAATAGCGTATCAAAAGTTTCTCTAAAAATTCTCGAGCGTTGATTTCATCATCAACTATTATAGTCTTAATCATACTTGCAATACTACTTATTTTTATTGAATATGTATCAATTCAATTAGTAAACGATTAGATTTATGTGGTAACCGAAATTAAAACCCTTCAAAAACACCTAACCCAAACAAAGCAAAATCATATTTTACAGGGTCATTGGTGTCTAATTTTCTTAAATTAGTATCCAATTCAAATAAGGCTTTTGCATCATTATGTTTTCGAGTTAGCAGCAATAATTTCCTTGCAACATTACCCGAATGTACGTCTAACGGACAAGATAAAGCAGCTGAAGGAATGGTTTTCCAAATCCCTAAATCCACACCATTCGCATCATTTCGTACCATCCAACGTAAAAACATATTAATTCTTTTGGCGGCTGAACCATTTAAGGGATCTGAAATGTGTTTTTGTGTCCGAGGTAAATGTGGAATTTCAAAAAAGGTTTTTTTAAATTCGGATATGCTTTTTTGAGTCGAATTATTTTCAATATGTTTAGAAAATACACTTTCTAAATCGGGATTGTTCTTGTAAATATGTTGTAACGCTTTTATAAAAGTAACAGCATCAGTAGCATTAAAGGTACGATGTACGAAATTAGATAATTTCTCTAAATGGATTTCTTTATGATTCATTACAAAATCATAAGGTGAATTTCCCATAATTTGCATAAGTTTATGCGAATTTGAGATAATCATTTTTCTATTTCCCCAAGCAATTGTTGCGGCTAAAAATCCAGAAATTTCAATATCTTCTTTTTGAGCATACAAATGCGGAATTTGAACAGGATCCGAATCAATAAAATTTTTATTGTTATACAACAGTACTTTTTCGTCTAAAAAACTTTTTAATTCTTCAGTAGTCATCTTAGCTTTGTAACACACCGTCAACCATTACTAATTTTCTATCGGCCATATTTGCCAAATCTTCATTATGAGTAACAATTACGAATGTTTGACCAAACTCGTCTCGTAATTTAAAAAACAGTTGATGTAAATTTTCTGCCGAAATATGATCTAAATTTCCTGAAGGTTCATCTGCAAAAATTACAGCGGGCTTATTAATTAAAGCTCTTGCTACTGCCACACGTTGTTGTTCTCCACCAGAAAGTTCATTTGGTTTGTGATTGATACGATGCGATAATCCCAAATAATCCAAAAGTTTTTTGGCTTCTGTTTCTACTTCATTTTTAGATTTATTCGCAATAAAAGCAGGAATACAAACGTTTTCTAACGCTGTAAATTCTGGTAATAATTGATGAAATTGAAAAATAAAACCCAAATTTAAATTTCTAAATTTAGATAATTCAGTATCTTTTAAATCGATAATTGAAGTTTCATTAATTAATAAAGAACTGGACGTATTGTCTTTCTTATCCAATACATCTAAAGTGCCTAAAATTTGTAATAAGGTTGTTTTTCCAGCACCCGAAGGTCCTACGATAGAAACAATTTCGCCTTTTTGGATTTGCAGACTTACATTTTTTAAAACGTGTAAATCTCCATAATGTTTATTAATATTGTTCGCTTTAATCATCATATCAATTTGTACAAAGAAACAAAGAATTTGTGAATATTAAAATCTTTGCTGTACAAATCTAAAAGTAACGTTAAATTGGCTAATCGTAAAGTATTATTGTCTAAATTTGATAAAAAAAGATGAATTATATTGTATTAGTAAGTACTGTTTTGAGTTTTTTTTCGTGTGGAAATAAAACACAACTAACAGATAAAAAAATGGAGGTTAAAAAAGAAATTATGAATGATAGTGTACAAGTGGCAACGTTTGCCGGAGGTTGCTTTTGGTGTACAGAAGCCGTTTTTTTAGAAGTAAAAGGAGTAGAGAAAATTGTTTCTGGTTTTACGGGCGGTTTTATTAAAAATCCAGCTTATCGCGAAGTGTGTAACGAAACTACAGGACACGCGGAAGGCATTCAAATTACATTTAATCCGAAAGAAGTGGCGTATGAAGATTTATTAGAAATATTTTTTGCTACTCACGATCCAACTACGTTAAATAAACAAGGTGCTGATGTGGGAACTCAGTATAGAAGTGCGATTTTTTATCATTCTCAAGAACAGAAAACAAAAGCAACAGCTTACATTCAATTGATTGAAAAAGAAAAATTATACGCAAATCCAATTGTTACACAAATTGAAGAAGCGGGTGTTTTTTATTCGGCGGAAGACTATCATCAAAATTATTACAATCAAAACAAAGAGCAAGGCTATTGTCAGTATGTTATCGCACCGAAATTAGATAAATTGAGAAAGTATTATAAGAGTAAGTTGAAATAATAGGGTGAAAGGTTTTGAGTAAAGGGTAAAAGTAAAAAGATTGCCAATCTATGTTTTCTATCTATAGCGAAGCTAATTAATTTATTATAACCCTTTCTATGTTCCTATGTGTTTTAATTATTGTGATAGCTATCAGTTTTTGAAATAAATTTGTATCTTAGTATTCAATAAAATATCATAAAAATATGAATCAGGAACCTCAACCAACGATTGTAAATAAAAGCGACAAAAAAACAAAGCTGATACTAAGTCTTATTTTTGATGGTATTGGAATGTTGTCCTATATCGTGCCTGTTTTTGCAGAATCTTTGGATATCATATGGGCACCTATCTCAGGATTACTTTTGGTTGTAATGTACAAAGGCACCGTTGGAAAAATTGCAGGTTTGTTTGGTGCTATTGAAGAGTTAATTCCGTTTACAGATATCATTCCAACGTTTACGATTACTTGGTTTTACACCTATATAATTAGAAAAGAAGCATAGTATTTTCAATTAAATAATAATTTGCTGTTTTACAGCATATTCAATTTTTTGTATATTTGTATGATTAAATTAATATTATGGCAGAAATAACTTTAATATTCGACGCTAAAAATCCAATTGCAAAAAAAACAATTGATTATATTTTATCTATTGGAGTTTTTAAAACCGTTATAAAAAAATCGGCTATAGAAATGTCTTTGGAAGATGTTAAAAAAGGTCGTGTTAAAAAATATAAAGATGCAAATGACCTTTTTGAAAAGGTTTTGAGTTAATGTACACTATTATTACTACAAATCGTTTTGAAAAAGAATTAAAACTTTGCAAAAAACGAGGATATAATATGGAACTTGTACAAAAAGTAATTTCTATTCTTTCAAATACAGGAAAATTACCTGAAAAGTAAAAGCCTCACAAATTATCTGGGAACTATGAAAATTGTTGGGAATGTCATATTAAAGAAGATTGGCTTTTAATTTGGATGCAAAATGATCAAGAACTAACTCTTTTATTCACCAATACAGGCACCCATAGTGATTTGTTTTAAAATATAGAAACATAAAAAAATCCCGCAATTAGCGGGATTTTTATTTTATTTAAATAGAAACTTAATCTTTATAAACCTTTAATGCTTCTTTTAATATTTGTGCCGATTTAATTAAATCTTCTTTTTTCAAAACATAAGCCATTCTTATTTCATCTAATCCAACACCTGGAGTAGAGTAGAAGCCGGCTGCCGGAGCTACCATAACCGTTTCGC
>NZ_JAGNYF010000024.1 GCF_017985075.1 Flavobacterium sp. | reverse complement strand
TATTCGGATGATCAAATTAAAGAATTAATTTACGATGAATTTGATGGGAAAAGAATAAATATCTTATCTCCCGTAATTCGTTCACGAAAAGGACATTATAGAGAATTATTTGAACAAATTGCCAAACAAGGTTTTTTAAAAGTTCGTGTAAACGGCTCCATAAAAGATTTAGAATATGGCATGAAAGTGGATCGATACAAGACACACGATATTGAAATTGTAATTGATCGAGTGGCTGTAAAACAAGACGAAGACACCGATAAAAGATTAACCGAAAGCATCAAAGTAGCTATGCATCACGGTGATGATATTATGATGGTAATTGAACAAGATTCTCAAGAAGTTCGGTTTTATAGTAGAAGTTTAATGTGTCCTACTTCTGGTATTTCGTATCCCAATCCAGAACCAAATAATTTCTCCTTCAATTCCCCAAAAGGGGCTTGTTCTAACTGTAATGGTTTAGGAATTGTAAATGAAATAAATCTACAAAAAATTATTCCAAATCCAAAAGCATCCATCAAATCAGGTGGTTTTGCACCTTTAGGCGAATATAAAAGCACTTGGATTTTTAAGCAATTAGAATTTATTGGTGAAAAATACGGCTTTAAGATTACAGATAATATAGAAACCATTCCTGCAGAAGCCATGGATATGATTTTGTATGGTGGAAATGAAAAATTCTCAGTCGTATCGAAAGTGATGGGTATTACTAAAGATTATAAAATTGACTTTGAAGGGATATCAAATTTCATAAAAAATCAGTTTGAACAATCCGAATCGGCAAGTATTAAACGTTGGGCAAAAGAATTTATGGATGAAAATACGTGTTCTGAATGTTCTGGAACGCGTTTACGAAAAGAAGTTTTATATTTTAAAATAAACGGAAAAAGTATTGGCGATTTGGTTCAAATGGACATTGTAGAATTACAACAGTGGTTTTCCGATTTACCAAATCATCTATCCGACAAACAAATTACTATTTCATTTGAAATTTTAAAAGAAATTAATGCTCGAATTAATTTTTTACTGGATGTCGGCTTAGATTATTTATGTTTAAATAGAAGTTCCAAAACGCTTTCTGGCGGAGAAGCACAACGTATACGATTGGCAACACAAATTGGTTCACAATTGGTGGGTGTTTTGTATATTTTAGACGAGCCAAGTATTGGTTTGCATCAACGTGATAATGAACGATTAATAAAATCATTAGAAAGTTTGCGCGATATTGGCAACTCGGTTTTAGTGGTAGAACACGACAAAGATATGATTTTATGTGCAGACCATGTGATTGATATTGGTCCGAAAGCAGGAAAATATGGCGGACAAATTATTAGCCAAGGCACACCTACTGAATTAGTAAAAGAAAATACAATTACTGCTCAATATTTGAACGGTAAAATGAAAATTGAAATTCCGAAAACTCGTAGAAAAGGAAATGGCAAGTTTTTAAAACTAACTGGTGCGACTGGAAACAACCTAAAAAATGTTTCAATAGAAATTCCTTTAGGGCAATTAATTTGTGTTTCAGGGGTTTCTGGAAGCGGAAAATCAACCTTAATTAATGAAACGCTCTACCCTATTTTAAATGCTCATTTTTACAATGCTGTTAAAAAACCAGCGCCTTATAAAAAAATTGAAGGTTTAGAACATTTGGATAAAGTGATTGATATCGACCAAAGTCCGATTGGAAGAACACCTCGAAGCAATCCAGCAACATATACCGATGTTTTTTCAGAAATAAGAAGTTTGTTTACAATGACATCCGAAGCACAAATTCGCGGCTATAAACCAGGTCGATTTAGCTTTAACGTAAAAGGCGGTCGTTGTGAAACTTGTGAAGGTTCGGGAGTAAGAACTATTGAAATGAGCTTTTTACCGGATGTATATGTAGAATGCGAAACCTGTCAAGGAAAACGTTTTAATAGAGAAACCTTAGAAATTCGTTTCAAAGGAAAATCTATTTCAGATGTGTTAAATATGACAGTTGATGAAGCCGTAGAATTCTTTGAAATGATTCCAAAAATTTATCGAAAAGTAAAAACCATTCAAGATGTTGGTTTGGGATATATTACTTTAGGACAGCAAAGTACTACCCTTTCTGGTGGTGAAGCACAACGAATTAAATTAGCCGGTGAATTATCTAAAAAAGACACAGGAAATACCTTTTATATCTTAGATGAACCTACTACTGGTTTGCATTTTGAAGACATTCGTATTTTAATGGATGTGATTAATAAATTAGTAGATAAAGGAAACACAGTTTTAATTATTGAACATAATTTAGATGTCATTAAATTAGCTGATTACATTATTGACATTGGCTTAGAAGGCGGAAAAGGTGGCGGAGAAGTATTATGCAAAGGCACACCAGAAGAAATTATCAAAAATAAAAAAAGTTATACGGCACAGTTTTTGAAAAAAGAATTATCTTAGATTACTTATTTAATATAAAAAAGAAAATATGAGTGGAGTTTATCAAAATGAAGAGGAAAGAATCCAAGACAAATTAAAACAAAAAACTTGGAATGAAGTACGAGCAAACGATTCTTGGGCTATTTTTAAAATTATGTCGGAATTTGTCAATGGATATGAAACTATGGGACGTATAGGTCCTTGTGTATCTATTTTTGGTTCTGCAAGAACAAAACCAGAAGATAAATATTATTTACTTGCTGAAAAAATCGCATACAAAATTTCAAAAGCCGGCTACGGAGTCATAACTGGTGGTGGACCCGGAATTATGGAAGCTGGAAACAAAGGTGCACATCACGGCGGTGGAACATCAGTAGGATTAAATATTGAATTGCCTTTTGAGCAACATTTTAATCCCTACATTGACCGAGATAAAAACTTAAATTTCGATTACTTTTTTGTTCGAAAAGTAATGTTTGTGAAATATTCTCAAGGTTTTGTAGTGATGCCTGGAGGTTTTGGAACGTTAGACGAGATGTTTGAAGCCATTACATTAATACAAACTAAAAAAATAGCTAAATTTCCAATTATTTTAGTGGGAACTGAATTTTGGTCGGGTTTAATGGATTGGATTCAATCTGTTATGATTGACAAATTTAAAAATGCGTCACCTGAAGATTTAAAATTATTTAAAATTGTAGATAACGAAGATGAGGTGGTGGAAGCTTTAGATAATTTTTATAAAAAATACGAATTGTCGCCTAACTTCTAGCTTCGAGAACCTCAGCTACAAGTTTCGAGAACCTCAGTAATAAGTTTTGAGAGCCTTAGCGATAAGTAGTTATATAAAAAGTCCCGTCTAATTAAGGCGGGACTTTTTTTAATTTATCTTATAAGAAACACCTAAATTATAATTAAAAAACTTTCCGAAAGCAAAAGCACTTAGAAAATTAAATTTATTTAAACTATAATTTACAGCAATTTCACCAATATAATTGGTTTTTCTTTTTTCAATGGTATCAAGCAATTGATTTATTATTTGTTGAGCTGGAATTATATCTTCAATCGCGCCTTTTTCACCACTTACTACATAATTAAACATACTGCTATTGACAATAAAACTTCCTAAAATTTCAAATTTATTGATTTCTTTAGATACCGCTAATTGGTAATGAAATGTATCTACAATTCCATTTAAATTATTAATACCTAAATTTCCGTACGACGTATTCACATCTAAAAAATCAAAACTAATGTCTTCATTTGAATAAAAAGACATGGCAGAAATATGAATTTTTTTAGGTTCCAAACTCGGGAAATATTGACTAATGTTGTGCTTTAAACCAACACCATATACTTGATAATACCCACGTTTTAAATTAGTTTTAGTTGAAAAACGACCAATAAGTTCTGTACCACTTGGCAAAGCGAGAGACACATCTAAATATGGATAGTTAATAGTTTCCTGATTCACTCCTTTTGGGGTTTTTAAACGGACTTGTTGCCCGTCTAAATCACCTACTAAATAATAGGTGTCATCATTTCCAATAGCCGTTGGTACTACAGCTGTAGTTTCTGTTCCTTCTAATTGTAAAAATTGAAAATCCGAATTCGAAATAGTAAAACTTCTATCCGATTTTGGTACAAAAAAAACATTCCCATGAATTCCTACATTTATTTCCCAGTTTTCCTTCTTCTTTGCCGAATTCATCCATGCAGAAGAGGCTTGATAAACTGCAGCATCTGTGGCAGGAATTAAATATTGCTTGGAATACAAAAGGGCATCTTCTAAAAGATACCCTATTTGTTCAAATTGTGCTGTGGTTTGTGCTGATCCAAAATTTGAAAAAACAAAAACTAACAGACCAGATAAAATACTTAACTTTTTCAATTACGCATCAATTTTAGCGTAAGCTGCATTTTTCTCAATAAATTCTCTACGAGGTGGTACTTCATCACCCATTAACATAGAGAAAACGCGATCTGCCTCTCCTAAATTATCAATTGTTACTTGACGGAACGTTCTAAATTCAGGATTCATTGTAGTTTCCCACAACTGTTCTGCATTCATCTCTCCAAGACCTTTATAACGTTGAATATTTGTACTTCCTCCCATTTCTAAAGAAATTCTATCACGTTGGTCATCGTTCCAAGCATATTGTTTTTTGTTTCCTTTTTTAACCTGATATAAAGGTGGCGCCGCAATATAAACGTGTCCGCCTTCAATTAATTCTTTCATATATCTAAAGAAGAACGTAAGAATTAACGTAGAAATGTGAGAACCATCGACATCGGCATCACACATAATCACTACTTTATGATAACGTAATTTTGATATATTTAAAGCTTTACTATCTTCTTCAGTTCCAACGGTAACGCCTAAAGCCGTGAAGATATTTCTAATCTCTTCGTTTTCAAAAACTTTGTGTTGCATCGCTTTTTCCACATTCAAAATCTTACCTCTTAATGGTAAAATAGCTTGAAAAAATCTATCACGTCCTTGTTTTGCTGTTCCACCTGCAGAGTCTCCCTCTACTAAGTAAATTTCACATTTTTCAGGATCTTGTTCTGAACAATCTGATAATTTTCCTGGCAATCCGCCACCACCCATAACGGTTTTACGTTGCACCATTTCACGTGCTTTTTTGGCAGCGTGACGCGCTTGAGCAGCTAAAATTACTTTCTGAACAATTATTTTTGCATCATTAGGATTTTCTTCTAAATAATTTTCAATCATCTCACTCACCGCTTGACTAACTGGAGAAACAACTTCTCTGTTTCCAAGTTTTGTTTTGGTCTGTCCTTCAAATTGTGGTTCGGAAACTTTTACAGAAATAATGGCTGTTAATCCTTCACGGAAATCATCTCCAGAAATATCAAACTTCAATTTGTCTAACATACCAGATGCATCCGCATATTTCTTTAACGACCTTGTTAAACCTGTTCTAAAACCTTGTAAGTGTGTTCCTCCTTCGTGTGTGTTAATATTATTTACGTAAGAAAATATATTTTCCGTATAACTTGTGTTGTAAATTAACGCCACTTCAACCGGAATTTCTCCTTTTTCATTATCCATAGAAATTACGTGCGTAATAATTGGCTCGCGGTTTCCATCTAAGTAACGAATGTATTCTTTTAAACCTTCATCTGAATGAAAAATTTCAGAAACAAAATTTCCATCCTTATCTAATTCTCTTTTATCTGTAAAAGTAATTGTAATTCCTTTGTTTAGGAAAGACAATTCACGCATACGCGCTGATAAAGTATCATAAGAATATTCTATTGTTTGAGTAAAAATAGATGGATCAGGATAAAAAGTTACAATTGTACCTCTTTTGGTTGTTTCTCCAATTTGTTTTACAGGATAAAGTGCTTTTCCTTTTTCATATTCTTGTTCGTATACTTTACCATCACTACTATGAACAGTTGCTCTTAAATGATTTGACAAAGCATTTACTACAGAAACCCCAACACCGTGAAGTCCTCCAGAAACTTTATAAGAATCCTTGTCGAATTTTCCTCCAGCACCAATTTTAGTCATTACAACCTCTAATGCCGAAACGCCTTCTTTTTTGTGAATCCCAACTGGAATTCCACGTCCATTATCTTCTACCGAAATAGAACCATCTTCATTAATATCAACTCGAATCGTATCACAATGGCCACCCATTGCCTCATCAATTGAGTTATCTACAACTTCATAAACTAAATGATGTAATCCTCTAACCCCAACATCTCCAATATACATTGATGGACGCATTCTTACGTGCTCCATTCCTTCTAACGCCTGGATACTATCGGCTGAATAACTACCTTTTTTATTTTCTTCACTCATAATAATTGTGTTAAATAAACATTTTTATAACAAACAAATATAACGAATGGATTAAAAAAAGCCAAGATATTGCACAAGCAAAACACCTTAAGTTATCAACATTTGTTAATTTCTAAAATCTTATCTAAAAAGCGCTAAAAAGCATCAAAAATGCTGTTTTGATGTTTTTTTAATCCAATCAAAAACAGCTAAAAGTAAGAAAACGTCTTAAAACGCAAAATAACGGGGTTTTAAAAATCAAGAAAATTATGTGTTTTGTAAAATTTGAATAAGAAAACCGTAATTTTTTATAGAATTTCTAAAATTTTATACTGAACTTGATTTACCAAAAATTCAGAATTTACAGCTTGATGCATCATCTTCATACCTAATGGCGATTGCGGAGAAATGGCAAAAACTGCTCGATTATCAATTGTAATTTTTGGCAATGCGGTACTGATAAAAACGGTTAAATGATTTGTAACAACAACACTTCCTAAAATGGCTTTATTTGAAATTTGTTCGATATCTAATTTTGATAAAATGGCTTGTTGTTCAATAGCTTCTTTTAATTTATGGGCAATTTTTTCTTGTTCGATATGTAATTTTGACAACGTAGTTTCGTGCTTATCACCTGCTGAAGATTTTGCGTCATTTTGCGCATCTTCAGTTAAAGAATGAATTAAATCTTGATAAATATCTATTTTATCTTGAAGTACTATTTGATAATGAGAAAGTATTTTTTGCTTGAAGTTTGGCATTTTCAAATATTCTGAATTAAAAGTTGGAATAGTGTTATTTATTTTTTTTGACTTCTTTTTCAAGAATTTCCGGTTCAAAATCTAAAGGTAAGGTATTTCCAGCTTTTTGTTGTCCGATATCGCCACCAAAAACAATTTGATCTTTATGTGAGTTATTTCCAAAGCTATCTACAAAAAAAGTTTCGGTTTTAAATATTACGCGTGATTGTCTTTTTTTGCGATATAAAAGATTAAAATCGGCATAAAAATTAGTTTTTTTAATCCCACCAATTGATAAGGAAACTTTATTTGTTGAAGTAACCGTTACTTCATATAAATCGTCTTTTTTCAATACTTTAAAGTAATCATTTGGATTGACGCTAAATTTGTCTTCAAATAGTATGAATTTTTTTTCAGACCAAGAATTATCGATTATACCCTTAAAAAAGTCAACTGCTGAACCAAAATAAACATCGTTTCTGTTTTTAATTATTTTTTCGTCAATCTTAGTTTCTGTATATTTTACAGTTCCTAAAAATAAACTTTGAATGGCATTAATCGATTTAATGGTTTTAAAATTAAATTTCACATAAAAATCTTGTAAATCAAAATCGATAATATAACCTAACAATGGATTTTCTACTTTTATAGGTTCCGAGCAAGAAGCCGTGAAAGTAAAAGTTTCTAAATCGTAATTAAAATCAATGGCATCTTCATTTAGTATTTTACAGGCCTTTCCATATTTTGTAACACCTAAAAATTGTTCTCTGAAAAGTTGTAATTTTTGCTTTCTTGTAAAGCCATCTTTAACAACCAAAACCGTTTCAATTTCATTTTGTTTTGGAACTAAAACGAAGGTAAAAAATGGTTTTTCATATGGATTTGAAACATAAATATCTTCATAACCCATAAATTTGACAATTAATAAGGTATTGAATTTACTTTTTGAAGTAATCTCAAACAAACCATCCGCACCCGAAACTGTTCCGATGGTTGTGCCATCTAAATAAACAGATGCACCTGCAATTGGTTGTTGATTTGCATCTGTAATTTTGCCTTTAATGTTTTGCGAAAAAACAAATAGCGGAAACAGTACTATAATTAAAATTTTACTCACTTAAATAATTGTTTTTTCAATGATTTCTATTTCGCAATACTTAGCTTCTTTGCAGTAAAGTAATTTTAAAAATCGAATTTATAAGTAGCTCCACCTAAAATTTGAATGCTTTGCACCGGGAATCCAGCCCAACGTTTGTATTGTTGATTGGCTAAATTGTTTCCTTTTAAAAAGAAATTTAATCTTTTACTGAACTTATAACCCACGTGGGCATTTAAATCAAAATAGCTATCTAAAGTCACCACACTTTTATCTAAAACAAATGGAAAAACAGTAGCGTCATTTTGTACACTTAACAAGTCTTTTCGTTCTCCAACAAAAAACAATTTAGCACCAGCGCTCCATTTTTCATTAATTATAACATCCATAAAACTTGCCACTTGAAGTTTTGGTAAATTCCAAGCTTCATTTTGCGTATTTGTAGTAAATGTATTGAATGTTCCATTAATTCCAAAAGCAATGTTTTTCGTAAAATCTGCTTTTAATTCTCCAAATACACTCCAGGTTTTCATATCGTCATATACCACATTAAAAGAATTTCCAAAAGCATATCCATTTGGATTAGTTGACAAAACATCATAATAATTTGCTGCAAAAAGTGCTCTATCATCTTGATTTAAATATGAGGATTTAACATTAAAAGCAACTGCATTGGCTAATTTTCCTTTCAAACCAAAATATAAATCGTATTTTGTATTGGTTGGTGCAATAAATAATGTTGGAGAAACAAACGGATTATTATCTACGAAATCCGCATACGAATTTTGTTGTAAATTTCCTTCTGCTCCAGCATAAGCCAATAAAATATCACCTACTAATTTGTACGATGCTTTTACTTTTGGATAGAAGAATATTTTTTTGTTATTTTCTTGATCAATTTTAGACATTGCATAAAAAACTTTTGCTCCAATTTCAACTGACAAGTCATCTTGTTGGTATAAGATACTCGGGCTAAAACCTAAATTCAATGAAGAATAATTATAAGCAGAATTCATTTGCATTAACCTTCTATCAAAACTTCCGCCTACATAATCCAAAATAAAATCAGTTTTCACTTTCTGATTTACTACGTTAAAATCAAAATTTGGTTTGATAAAAAATCTATTTTCTGCTGAACCAAAAGCATCTGAAAAATGTTTGAACTGCAAAGAAGCTTGTTTAAAAAAACTGTCTTTCAAGCTCATTTTTCCACCAATAGCAATTGTATTGTATTGTTGTTTTTCATCAATATTATTGACTACAGAGGTATCAAAAAAAGAATAATTTGGTAAACCATACCAGTTTATCCCTTGATTTTTGATTCCTAAGTCTGCATTCCAGCTAAATTTTTTATTTCTGCTTCCGTAAGTGGCATCTAAAGCATTTGTATAAAAACTATCATCTAAAAGTAAACCTCCTATTCCACCTTGAGAGGATAGATGTTGTAACATTCCTCCAACATAATCGGTTTTACTTATTTGATGTGTTAAAAAAAGTTCGGCATTTGCTGTTCCATACGTTCCAGCACCTAAAGAAACATAATTTGAATATCCTTTTTCTAAAATTTCTTTATCTACGTCGGCAGCTTTTCCTTTAGATGGTAAAAATGTAGAAGCTACTGGGAATGAAAATATTTGAAATTTGATAGGGATTTTTGGTTCTATCACTTCTTCTTCCACGGCGGGGGTTTGTTTTACTTTAAACGCATCAGAAATGGTTGGCGTGTAGGGTTTAACAATATTTACTACTTCACTTCCAATGTTTTCGTCTTTCTTTTGAGAAAAACCAACTTGAAAAGCTGAAAAGACGATGATACTTAAAATTAATTTCTTCATATATTTTTTTAATTATTTCGCAGAGCTTCACAAAGAAATCACAAAGCTTCGCAAAAATTATTTTTATTATTTTAATTCTATATTAATTTTAGATGATAGAAAATTTTCAATTTACTATAAATAAAAAACATTCCAAAATCCTATAAACTTTTAAACTTATAAACCTCAATAAACTCTTAAACTTACTCCGTAACTGACGAATTCGTCTTCGCTTCTTCGGCTTTTATAGTTTCTAATTCGGTTTGACAATCTGTTACTACATCAGTAAATTCTGCAAAATTATCTATGATACTTTGTAAAATTTCAGTAGCTTGAAAACTATCTTTAAGTCCGTAATAATTTTTTGCCATTACCAATAAACTTTTCGCACCAAAATATTTATAACCCGAGTACGTACTTGAATATTTTTCAACGGCTTTGTTTGAAGCATCAAATTTTCCTTCTTTGCTTTTAAAATAAGCGTCGTAATATAATGCTTCTGCAGCCAATTCGCCTTTTGCAATTTTCTGTAATTTGGCGTAGGCTTCTTTGGCATTGGCTTCATTATTGGTTTTTATTGCCGAACGAGCAATAATAATTTGTGCGTCGCTTTTAATGTTATCATCCATTTTCGGATTTTTCAATACTTTATCTGAATAGATTTCAGAATTGGTGTAATCTTGTTTCTCGTAATAACATTTCATTAAATTTGATTGTGCAAACGTTGTGTTTTGCGGATACTCAGCATCTGTTTCTAATCGTTTTAATACTGGAATGGCACTATCACAATTTTTCTCTTTCAAATAAATCTCAGACAATCGAACCAAAGCTTGCTCTGTAAATTCATTTCGAGCTTGAGCAATTACAAATTCATAATGTGGAATTGCATTTTTTTCTAATGTATCGGCAAAATACAATTGTGCTAAGTAAAAATGTACTTTTAACGCGTGTAATCCATTCGGAAACTGCACCAAATAACTCGTAAATCTGGAAATAGCTTGTTTGGCATTATTTGTTAAATACTGTTTTTCAGCCGATTCGTACATATCATTATCTAATTCCGCATCATTCACTTCAATAAAAGATAGCGTTTTAACCCAAGCCGCATATTCAGTAATATTTCCGTTTGCTTTGTAAATACTTTTTGCAGTAGACACGGCTTCAAATGATTCTGGCGAATTTGGAAATTCAGCTACCACCTTTTTAAATTTTGTAAGTGCTGCTTCATCTTTATCTGTATTATAGAAAATTAAGCCCTGTTTTAAAATCGATTTTGCAATATAAGCACTGTTTTTATGTTGATTAATTAAATTATCAAATGTGGCAATTGCTTTATCATTTTGTTCTTCTACAGTATACGTATTTGCTAATTCATACAAAGCATCATCCATATATTGTGACGTTTTGTAGGTAGAAACAAATTTGTTTAAATCTTCAATTTTCTTTTCGTTTTTATTTACAAATCCGTAACTCATACCTTTTTGAAAAGCGGCATAATCCGCATCTACACACTTTAACTCAATTGCTTTATTATAGGCATCCATAGCTGGCCAATACTTTGATGAAATGTAATTACAATCAGCCATACGAAGATAGGCATCCGTAAGGCGAACTTTATCGTCTTTAACTTTTACAATAAATGCATTAAACTGTGGAATCGCATTTTCATATTCTTTAATTTTAAAATAAGCGTATGCCAAATTATAATTAGCCGTTTTGCTTTCAGGAGTTTCATCTGCTGCCGCAGCATTTAAAAATTGTTTGTACGTTAAAACGGCTTCTGAAAACTGGTCTAAACTGTACTCACATTCCCCTTTCCAGAATAATGCTCGAGCTGAAATCTTAATGTCTTTGTTTTCCGTTAACGATTTTTTGAAAAGCACATACGCTTCTTGATATTTACCATCTGTATATACTTCTAAACCTCTGTAAAAGGTAACTTTTTGATACGCCAATTTATTTTCAGGTGTTTTATTTTTCTCTAATAAAATTAAAGCTTCTGTATAATTTTTAGAAGTAATAAATGAATTGATAAGTAAACTTTTTAATTCTTGATTATTAAGATTATCTGGATATTTATCGATGAAAGATTTTAATATTTCAGGTGTTGAAACATACGGATTTCCTATTTCGTAACTTAATTTTGCATAATTCAAAGCGGCATCTTCTTGAATTTTAGCATCAAAAGTCATTTCTGAAGCCGTTTTAAATGCATTTAATGCTTGTTGTTTTTTATCTGTATTTAAATAACTTTCCGCTAAATGATAATAGGCATTTTGTGCTAAAAAGTCATTTCCATCAATAATTTTATTGAATTGCAAAATGGCACTTTCATAATTTTTTTGTTGGTAAAAAGCATACCCTAATTGGTAATAATCGGTATTATTCCATTTGCCTTTTTTACCTTTATAGTCTTGTAAATATGGTAATGCTTTGTCGTATTGTTTTAAATTAAAATAACTTTCTCCAATAATTTTAGACAATTCACTTTTTTCAATTGCTGTAGATTTTTTCAATTGTGGTTCACCTAAATCAATTGCTTTCTGAAAATTTCCCAATTTAAAGTTCATATCTGCTTGAAAGTAGCCCATTTTTTCTTTGTACTTTTCTTCCCCTGCAACCTGATTAAATAATTCGTTGGCTTCTTTATAATTGTCGCTTTCGTATGCTAAATATCCTAAATAATATTTGGCTTGATTTCCATACGCATCTGATTGAATTACTTTTTTAAAAAACTTCGAAGCATCATTATTGTTTTTGATTGAAAAATAAGCATATCCTCTTTGGAAATTAGCTTTATCTATATCGGAATCAGCTAATTCAGGTTCATAAATATTTTCATACCATTTTAAAGATTGGGTATAATTTCCTTCAGCAAAATAATAGTGTGCAACTTCAAAATAAGCCAAATTTCTTTTCGTACTGGTTGGGTGATTTTCAATGAAAGATTCCATTAAAGCATCAGCATCTTGCTGATTGGTTTTTATGGCACAATTGGCAATAAAATAATCGCAATCAGATATAATTTCTTCAGACGGATTGGTGTTTTTTACACGTTCAAATAAAATTTGTGCCGCTTGAAATTGCTTTTCTTTATACAATTGAATAGCCTTATGATACTCTGGATTTTGATTTAAATATATAGCAGACTGTTGAGCCATATTGCTTTGCGAAACAAAAAGTAATGCTAAAAAAAGCGTTTTGATACCGTTCATAATTGAATTCGTTTTAAGTCCCAAATATATCAAAAGGATATGATTATAAACGCAAAAATTATCTTAAATATTGCAATCGTAATAATTTAGTTGAATAATTTTGTTTAGCGATGAAATGTTTATATTTTTACAGAATAAATTATATCATTATGAGTCAAACGATTTTATCTTTAAAAAACGTTTCTATATACCAAGAAAACAATTTAATATTATCTGATATTAACTTAGAAGTTCAGAAAGGTGAATTTTTATATTTTATTGGAAAAACGGGTTCTGGAAAAAGTAGTTTTATGAAAGTACTTTACGCCGATTTACCTTTAAAAGAAGGCGAAGGAACAATTGTTGATTACAATTTAAATACCTTAAAAGAAAAAGACATTCCTTTTTTACGAAGAAAAATTGGAATTGTATTTCAGGATTTCAAATTATTATCTGACCGAAGCATTAAAGAAAATTTACTATTTGTTTTGAAAGCAACAGGCTGGGATAACAAATCGGAAATGGATGCACAAATTAATGAAGTTTTAGAAAAAGTAGGAATGGCAAATTTTGCTTCAAAAATGCCACACCAATTATCTGGTGGCGAACAACAACGAGTTGCTATTGCAAGAGCCTTATTAAACGACCCAGAATTAATTTTAGCTGACGAACCTTCAGGAAATTTAGATCCTCAAACGAGTATTGAAATTATGGAAGTATTACGAAATATTAATGCCAACGGAAAAACGGTAGTAATTGCTACGCACGACTACGCCTTATTATTGAAATACCCTGCAAAAACATTAAAGTTTGAAGACGGAAAGGTGTATGAAGTAGTTCAAAAAGCAGTGTAACAAATTTTTAAATTAAGATACTAATCTATAAACTAACTAAATCTTATAAATTATGAATGAAGCTATTAAAAAAAATGGAATTAAATTTGGAGTGATTTCAGGAATCATTTCTATAGTTGCGACTGTATTGATGTATGTTGTAGATATTAATTTATTTGCAAATTCATGGATTGGTATTGGAATGGTGTTTTTCTACTTAATATTGGGTTTTTATGTTATTTCAATAACTAAAAAAGAAATGGGTGGTTTAATAAATTTCAAAGAAGCTTTTACCTCATTTTTTATTTATAGTGTAATTGGAATTGTAATTGCTAATTTGTTTAATTATATATTATTTAATTTTATTGATCCTGCAGCAAAAGAACAAATATTAGAAATTACAATAAATAAAACTGTCGAATTTATGCAGAAATTTGGTACTCCAAAAGATGTTATGAAAGAAACAATTATTTCTCTTAAAGAAAATGATCAGTATTCAATTACAAATATCATAAAAGGAAGTGCTTTTTCAATTGTATTTTCATCTATTATAGGATTAATTGCAGCAGCAATAATGAAAAGTAAAACAAACCCATTAAACGAATAAATGAATATATCATTAGTAATTCCCTTATTAAACGAACAAGAATCGTTACCCGAATTATCAAAATGGATTGAGAAAGTTATGACGAGTCATAACTTTTCTTATGAAGTATTGTTTATAGATGATGGTAGTACAGACGCGTCTTGGCAAACTATTTTAGACTTACAAAAGTCAAATTCCAACATCAAAGGAATTAAATTTTTACGCAATTATGGTAAAAGTCAAGCCCTACACGCTGGATTTGCGAAAGCATTAGGTGATGTTGTTATTACTATGGATGCCGATTTACAAGATAGTCCAGATGAAATTCCAGAATTATTTGATTTAGTTCAAAATCAAGGATTTGATTTAATTTCTGGTTGGAAGAAAAAACGCTACGATTCTGTAGTTTTTAAAAACATTCCCTCAAAACTATTCAACTGGGCAGCAAGAAGAATTTCTGGAGTAAAACTAAACGATTTCAATTGCGGTTTAAAAGCTTACAATAATGTAGTAATTAAAAACATAGAAGTTTCAGGCGAAATGCACCGATACATTCCTGTTTTAGCTAAAAATGCTGGATTTTCAAAAATTGGTGAAAAAGTAGTGATTCATCAAGCCAGAAAATATGGAAGTTCTAAATTTGGTATCGATAGATTTGTGAATGGATTTTTAGATTTAATTACCATTTGGTTCATTTCAAAATTTGGTAAACGACCTATGCATTTCTTCGGATTGCTTGGAAGTTTAATGTTTTTTATAGGATTTATTCTAACAGTATACTTAGGAATAGATAAGCTTTTTATCCATAAAACAGCACGTTTAATTACGAACAGACCCGAATTTTATATCGCCTTAACCACTATGATTATTGGAACACAATTATTTTTAGCAGGTTTTTTAGGCGAAATTATTTTACGCACCAAAAGCAATGAAGAACGATATAAAATATCGGAAACATTATAGTTATATGGTATCACAAAATGTGACACCAACAATTAAAAAATAACTTAAATATACGCCAAAATGAACAATTTAGAGATTATTACGAATAAGATTCACATTATTCGAAATCAAAAAGTGATGTTAGATTATGATTTAGCAACACTTTATGAAATTGAAACTAAAGTTTTAAAACAATCTGTTAAAAGAAACATTCAAAGATTCCCAGAAGATTTTATGTTTGAATTGACAAAAGTTGAATTTGACGACTTGAGGTCACAAATTGTGACCTCAAGTTATGGAGGAATGAGATATTTGCCTTTCGCTTTCACAGAACAAGGAGTAGCAATGCTTTCAGGGGTTTTAAAATCAGAAAAAGCAATTAAAATAAATATTGCAATTATGAGAACTTTTGTAATTTTAAGAAATTCCTTACTAAATTTAGAAGAAATAACTTCAAAAGTAAAGGAAATTGAGAATCAGTTTCCAGAAATTTATAAGATTTTGAATTATTTAATGGATAAAGAAGAATTAAAAATTGAACAAGAAGACCGACCAAAAATTGGTTACAAAAAATAAAACAATGCACATAGAACAAAACATATTAGATCAAGTAAACGAATGGCTTACGCCTACTTTCGACCAAGATACACAAACTGAAATTGAAGCACTAATGACATCCGATCCAAAGGGTTTAGAAGATGCTTTTTATAAAAATTTAGAATTTGGTACTGGTGGAATGCGCGGCGTTATGGGTGTTGGAACCAATCGTATAAACAAATATACTTTGGGTAAAAACACACAAGGCTTGTCTAATTATTTAAAAAAATGTTTTCCAAATGAAGAGCTAAAAGTCGCTATTGCCTACGATTGTAGAAAAAACAGCGATACATTAGCAAAAATAGTAGCGGATATTTTTTCAGCAAACAATATAAAAGTGTATTTATTTTCTGAATTACGCCCTACTCCAGAATTATCATTTGCCTTAAAACACTTAGATTGTCACGCCGGAATTGTATTAACGGCTTCACATAATCCACCTGAATACAACGGATACAAAGTATATTGGCAAGATGGTGGACAAATTGTACCTCCACAAGATGGCGAAATTATCGCAGAAATTGAAGCATTAAAATATAGTGATATTATATTTTCAGCAAATGAAAGTTTAATTGAATATATAAATGAAGCTGTTGATGAAGCCTTTATTAATTCGACCATTGAAAACGCCAGTTTTAATACACCAAAATTGGCTAAAGAAAATTTAAATATTGTTTTTACACCGTTACACGGAACATCTGTAAAATCTATTCCTGCTGTTTTAGCAAAAGCAGGTTATACGAATGTAAATATCGTAGCAGCACAAGAAATTCCTGATGGAAATTTCCCAACTGTAAAATCGCCAAATCCAGAAGAACCAGAAGCATTAGCTATGGCTTTAGAATTAGCTGACAAAGTAAATGCTGATATCGTAATTGGTACAGATCCTGATTCGGATAGATTGGGAGTGGCTGTTAGAGATACGAATGGTAAAATGATGTTGTTAAACGGAAATCAAACTATGGTAGTTATGACGGCCTTTTTACTTGAACAATGGAAACGTGCTGATAAAATTACAGGAACAGAATTTATTGGTTCTACAATTGTTTCTACACCAATGATGCTGGATTTAGCAAGTGCTTACGGAATTGAATGTAAAGTAGGTTTAACAGGTTTCAAATGGATTGCAAAATTTATTAAAGACTTCCCAAATCAGAAATTTATTGGCGGTGGCGAAGAAAGTTTCGGATATATGGTGGGTGATGCGGTTAGAGATAAAGATGCCGTTGCTGCAAGTTTATTAGTTTGTGAAATTGCAGCACAAGCGAAAGCTTCTGGAAGTAGTTTATATAAAGAACTGATTAACTTATATTTAGATTTCGGATTTTATAAAGAACATTTAATATCTTTAACCAAAAAAGGTAAAGAAGGTTTAATAGAAATCAATCAAATGATGATAGATTTACGAGACAATCCAATGGAAACTATAAACGGACAACGCGTAGTTTGTATTGAAGATTATCAAAACACAACGGCTCGAGATTTAATAAATAATGAAACGTTTGATTTAGACATTCCAAAATCGAATGTATTAATTTATTATTTAGAAGATGGTACTAAAATTTGCGCCAGACCAAGTGGAACCGAACCTAAAATTAAGTTCTATTTTAGTGTGAATGCCATTTTAGAAGAAGCAAATGATTTCGAAGAAGCTAATACATTTTTAGATACCAAAATTCAGAATATAATCACTGAAATGAAATTAAACTAATGGATCAAAATTTAAAAAAAATAATTCCTTTTGCGTTAAAGTATAAGAAAAATGCGATTTTAAATGTTGTTTTCAACGTTTTTTATGCATTTTTTTCGACTATATTAATGGTTTCTTTAATTCCAACTTTAGATGTATTATTCAAACAAACTGAAAAGGTCATAAAAAAACCTGAATATTCTGGGATTGCAGATTTAAGTAATTTCGGACAAGAATATTTAGCCTTTTATATTACAAAATTAAACGACGATTATGGAGCAAAATATGCTTTACTGTTAGTAGTTGGAATTGTAATTGTAACTGCTCTTTTAAAGAATATTTTCAATTATTTAGCTTCTTTTCAAATTACCATTCTTAGAAATGGGGTTTTAAAAGATTTACGTGAAAAATTATATAGTAAGATTGTGCATTTGCCTATTTCCTATTATTCTGACCAAAGAAAAGGGGATGTTATGACGAAAATGTTAGGTGATGTGGGTGAAGTTCAAAATTCTTTTTTTCAAATTTTAGAATTAGTTGTCAGAGAGCCTTTAACTATCGTTTTTTCAATATTTGCAATGCTTGCAATAAGCGTAAAATTAACTTTATTTGTATTTATATTTATTCCTATTTCTGGATTAATTATATCACGAATTGGAAAAAATTTAAAAGCAAAGTCAATTCGAGCACAAAATGAACAAGGGATATTTATTTCAACCTTAGATGAAACCTTAACGGGATTAAAAGTAGTTAAGAGTTATAATGCTGAAAATTCTTTCATACAAAAATTCAATGATTCTTTAGATAGATTGCTTAAATTAACAACCAGTATAGCTAATAAAAACAACCTTGCTTCACCGATGAGTGAATTTTTAGGAATCGTAACAATAGCTGTTTTACTATGGTTTGGTGGAATTATGGTTTTAGAAGATCTTTCGCTTAAGGGTACGCAATTTATTGCATATATGGGACTTGCTTATACGATTTTAACACCAGCTAAGGCTATATCCAAAGCGTCTTACCAAGTAAAAAGTGGTTTAGCTGCAGCAGAAAGAGTGTTTACGTTATTAGAACAAGAAAATGTAGTAGTAAATAAACCGAATGCGTTTGTGAAACATACTTTTGAAAATAAAATTTCTGTAAAAAATATCAACTTTGCCTACCAAGACGAAAATGTTTTAAAAAACTTTTCATTTGAAGTGGAAAAAGGAAAAACAATTGCTTTAGTAGGACAATCGGGTTCAGGGAAAAGTACAATTGCCAATTTATTAACGCGTTTTTACGATATTAATGAAGGTTCAATTGAAGTGGATGGTGTAGAAGTCAGAGATTGGGATATGCACGCTTTACGTGGTTTAATCGGTTTGGTTACTCAAGATTCTATTTTATTTAACGAATCCATAAAAAACAACTTACTTATTGGAAAGCCAAATGCTACTGATGAAGAAATTATTGACGCTTTAAAAATTGCAAATGCCTATGAGTTTGTAGCTTCTCTTCCTAATGGAATTGATACCAATATTGGTGATGCTGGTGGGAAATTATCTGGTGGACAAAAACAACGTTTGTCTATTGCCAGAGCCGTGTTGAAAAACCCACCTATTATGATTTTGGATGAAGCGACTTCTGCTTTAGATACGGAAAGTGAAAAATTGGTTCAAGATGCTTTAGAAAAAATGATGCAAAACCGAACTTCTATTGTAATTGCACACCGTTTATCAACCATTCAAAAAGCAGACAACATTATTGTAATGCAAAAAGGTGAAATTGTAGAACAAGGAAAACACGCGGATTTAATTGCAAAAAATGGTACTTACGCAAGATTAGTAGCTTTACAAACTTTAGAATAACAAATTACATAGGAAAATATTCCGATACTTTATTGTCTTTTAAATTAACTACGTGATAGTGGATTTTGTCTTTTTTATCGAATTCGCCATTTTTGTTAGCGTCTTCTATGGTTCTAAAAAATAGTTTATTTGACGATTCTATATGTTTCCAATCAATCAACTCTTGTAATTCTGTAGAAATTTTAGTGAAATTTTTTCCTAATTCTGAACTAATGTAAAGTGATTTAATATCATTCGAATCAATCATTGCGTCTTGATTGGTATCGGCATCAGCCAAAACATATACTAACATTTTGTTATTTTTTAGATACGAAACACGCTCAATTTGCATTACTTTATCTGATAAAACGTATAACGAATCAGATCCAATTTCTTGAAATTTTAAATTTTGTAAATAACCTGTAATTTCATTTTCCATTGAATTAGAAACGTGAAATCCTGAAACGCCTTCATACGCAGAGGCGCTTTCATAACTTCCTTTTCTATTTATATCGCCAACGGTTAAATTTCCAATTGCATAAACCAATACATTACTGCCTTCAAACTGAATAGGCAAATCAGCAACCTCTAACTTAGTGGTGTCTTTTTGTAATGATTTGGCTTCTTTACCAGTATATTTTACTTTTGGTTTGGCTTTTTCTTCTTGACAAGAAAAAATCATCACACTAGACGCTAAAAGGATATATATATAATTTTTCATATGTAAATATTTATTGTTTTTTAAAGGTCATATGGTATCGCTTTATTTTTATTGGTGTTTGCAAGCAAACGAGTTTGTTTATGGCGATTTCATAGTTTCTGTTTTGAATATCAAATATACTAAATTCTAAATAATTTAGTTTTAAAAATCTGTCAAATCTGTGTTTCCAACCTTAAATTCTCATACTTAATTTCAAATTAAACGTTCGTGTGGTTAAATAATTTGGCACACCGTATTGTGTTTTGGTATACACATCTCGCACCCAAGTATTGGTAATCGAATTTTGATTATTAAACATATTATAAATTTCAAAGCCCAAACTAAATTCGGAAAAATTAGCTAACCATTTTCTATGTCCACCCAATTTAGCATCTTTAAAAACATAAGAAAATCCGGTATCGGCTCTTCTATAATCGTTTAATCTTGTTTGATATAAATATGGATCTGCATAAGCAGGCGAACCACCTGGTAAACCCGTGTTGTAAACTAAATTCAAGTACATTTTTAAACTTGGTATATTTGGCATATAATCTTGAAATAAAATAGCAAATTTCAATCGTTGGTCTGTCGGACGTGCAATAAAACCTTTACCACCTTGATTTTCTTCTGTTTTTAAATAACCAAACGTAAACCAAGATTCTACACCAGGAACAAATTCACCATTTAATCTTCCATCAATTCCATATACATAAGCCGTGGCGTTGTTATTTGCTTCATATCTAATTCTTACATTATCTATTGTATAAGCGTTTACATCTGTCATCGTTTTGTAATAGGCTTCACTTACTAATTTAAACGGTCTGTTCCACAATTGAAAACTATAATCGTGTCCAAAAACAAAATGAATGGATTTTTGATCTTTAACATTTGGATTTACCGAACCATTGCTGGCACGTAATTCTCTATAAAATGGCGGTTGATTATATACACCAACAGAGAATCGGAAAATCATTTCTTTATTCCAATTTGGTTTTAAAATAAATTGTGCTCTTGGCGAAAAAGTAAATTGACTATTTCCTGAAATTCCGTTATTTGAAGCCATCCAACTTTGCCCACGAACTCCAGCATTTACATAATAAGTATGTGAACCAATCATTCCTTCATAATTCCAATTTAAATAGGAATTGAATCGATTTATGGTGGTATTATTTTTAGCACGAACGTTTTGGTAAGGCGCTAATGGCCCGTAATATGGGTTATACGGTTGGTCATTAATATATTCCAATTCAGGATTTGGTAATGAAAATCCTGCAGAATCAATAGCTTCCCACTCTACTACTCTATCTCTAATGTTTTCGAAATTATGCTTAAAGCTCCATTCAATAGCATTATCATCATTTAATTTATGATTTCCCTTTATTTCATTCGTTACAATTAAAGCGTCTAAATTATTTCTGGCGTGATTTAATTGCGAACCGATTCCGCGAGAAAAAACTACGTTTCCAAAGGTTTCAGAACCAATATTTGCATCTACTTCACCCAAACGATATTGTGCTAAAATATCATAATATTCTTGTTCTACAGTGTGATATATAGATGAAATATGTTTGTATTTATTATTTTTATTAGGTTCATAAACCGATTTTAAAGCGCCAAAAAAGGTTGTATAAGTATCTTTTTCTTGTCCTTCGTATTGAATTAATAAGGCAATTGGCTCGCTAATCGTACCAAAATTAGTTTGACGAGAAGTTGGTTGATATTTATAATTGTTTTGTGCAATATTTCCTAAGAAACTAAAATTCCATTTGGTGTTTAAATTGAAATTAAATAGCGATTGCACATCTAAAAATGAAGGTTTATAATTGGTTTGTGTTTCCTGACTTTTTACTAAAAGTGAGTTATTTCTGTAACGTACTCCAGTAATATTACTCCATTTTTGATTTTTAGATACGCCTTCAGCAAAAATACTTCCGCCTAAAAAACTGGCTTCTAAACCGGCGTGAAATGATTTTGGATTTCGATACGCAATATCCAAAACAGAAGCCAATTTATCGCCGTATTTGGCTTGAAATCCACCTGCGTAAAAATCGATATTTTGTACCATATCGGTATTGGTAAAACTCAAACCCTCTTGTTGCCCAGAACGAACTAAAAACGGACGATAGACTTCAATTTCGTTTACATATACTAAATTTTCATCGTAATTTCCTCCACGTACAGCATACGAAGTACTTAATTCATTATTTGAATACACACCAGGAAGGGTTTTTATCAAATTTTCAACACCCGCATTTCCTCCAGGGATTCGTCTTAATAAAACAGGTGAAAGTGCTGTGGCTCCATTAATTTTTCTGTTTTTACCTGATATTACTACGGTTTCAATAGTTTCCGTGAAAGTTCCTAAAATGGGATTCCATTCAAAATCTTCATTCGGTTTTAAATTGACTTTATACGTTGATTTTTTAAATGACGAATTATAATACGAAATTGTAACTTCCACATTCGCAGCTATTTCTAATTCATAAAATCCATTTTTATTGGTGATGGTATTCGAATTAGGTGAACTTACTGAAACATTTTCAATAGGCAACTGATTTTCGTTTAAAACCACACCTTTAATTCTGGCCTTTTGAGCAAACGAAAAGGTAGAAATAAATATAAAAAACAGAATAATTCGAAATAACTTACTATGTATAAGCATACTTAATATATAAAATTTGATGTAAATGTGGCTGTATTATCTAATTTATCCGTAACCACAATTTTAATGATATTGTTTCCTGGAATTACTTTACCATCTTCAAAATTATGAATTAATTTTTTGGTTTTATAATCATATTCCATTAAAATCCATTGATCATTTAAATAGGCGTTATAACTATCAATACCTGAAAGTACATCGTTAATAGATACACTTAACGTTTTTAATTTAGAAATATTGCTGTTTTCAATAAAGTTAGGATTGTAAATTCGAGGTGGCACATTATCAATACCTACTTTATACTTTCCAAATGATTTTACTTTAGCAGCTATTTTTGTTCCTTTTTTGAAAGATGAATTGTACTCTAACTTATACCCCGAAACGGTACCAATAAACGCTTTTTTTCTTTCTTCTTCAGATAAATCTGACATATCCATTGTTACAGTAAACGCATTTTGTATGGCTTCGGAATTATTTTCTATATCTAAAACGCCATCTTTCTCTAAAATATTTAAAGTAGCATTTTCATATAAAGCATTCGGTGGAAAGTAAACAGCAGTTTTATCAAATTCAAAATTATATTCCGATTTGTGTTTTATAAAATAGTTTTCTTTTACTACTGGTTTTGATGTTTCAGAAAATTGAATTGCTTTTTCATAAGAAATTGGAACATTCACTACTGTGGTGTTTCCGTGAAAATCAGAAACTACAATTTTATAAGTATAATTTACATTGGGTTTAATATCGATAAACCCATTTTTAGTATTTCCGTTAACAATAGATAAAGGATAATTCTCTTTAATAAATAATTTTTGAAAGCGTTGCTTTAGTTTTTTAAACGTTTTAAAATCGATAAAATAATTTATATGTTTCGATTCGTCAAATGCAAACGTTTCAAATTCGTATTTAAAATTTGGCGAACCATTTAAATAACTTTCTACTTTATATACTCCGTTTTTATTATAATTATTGGTGGATATATCATACGAATTCAGCGCAAAACCAATTTTCCCACTGGCTACGACTTTTGTAGCTAAAAAAGTGCCGTCCACTTGTTTTTGTAACGACAAACTAACTGGATTTCTGCTTTTATTTACTGATATTGAATCGTTTGCTGGATACACCATTAAACTTGAAATCACAGGATTTGTTTGATCTTTAATCAATTTATTCATTCCAAAAGCCATTGGATTGATGATTTTTTCAGTAGCCGTATTTCTAAATTCAAAATGCAAATGGGGTCCGCCACTTCCTCCAGAATTACCAGACAAAGCAATAATTTCAGATTGTGATACTTTAATGTTGCTGGGATATAATTCTACTTCAAAACTTTTCTGACGGTATTGTTGTTCTTTTACGTACGCTTCAATTTTATCGCTAAACTTCTGCAAATGTGCATAAACAGTTGTATATCCATTTGGATGGGCAATATATAGCGCTTTTCCATACCCAAATGGCGATACTTTAATTCGTACAACCATTCCGTCAGCCGCAGCGTAAACAGGTAATCCTTCAATATTATTGGTACGAATATCTAACCCTGAATGAAAATGATTGGAACGCAATTCGCCAAAAGTACCTGATAAATTTATAGAAATATCTAAAGGAGAACGAAAGTAATCCGTTGGATATTGCGCAAAAACTAAGTGGCTTATAAAAAATAATAGAAAGAATGACTTCCGCATACTAATTCTGATTTGTGCTAAAATAGTAAATTCAGAGGCAACAACAAAAACTAAATTCAATTTCGGTCTAATTTTTTACTTTTTTGAAACACAGATTTTAGAAATTTTAAAAATAAGTATACTTTGTGTTGTAAATAACAGATAATATATTGGTCGATATTCTTTAAATATTAAAACACTAAATATCAATTTATTAGAAATCATTAACAAGTTATTATCAAATCGTTATCACATACATTTTTTCTTTTGGCATAGCAATTGAAAATAACTAAATAACAATAACAATTAGAAAATGTAGAACCTTTAAAATTTAGAAATCATGAGAAAAATTACATTTTTAGTGAGCAGCTTTTTTATCCTATTAAACGCAGTACATGCTCAAGAAATTAGAACCGAAAGACGTGGAAGTAGAAATGAACACCAAAATGGGTATCCTAATTATTATGCAATTGATTACAGAGATGCAGAACCTATTGTATTTTTAGAACGAGGTATTTTGTTTTATGTTTTTCCAAATGGTGATTTTGACTTCAATATTGGAAACAACAATTATATAGCTCGACGTGGAGGCATTCCAGCTACAACAAATATCGATGAAAGAGGTAGTAGAGGAATTAAAATTGAGTACGACTATTATGGTAGAATCAGAAGAATTGGAACGGTGTTCGTGAATTATGACTATTATGGAAGAATTAAACGAATTGGAAGTGTGTTTATGACATATAACAGTTTTGCTTTAACCAGAATTGGAGGTATGCGTTTATTCTATAATTACCACGGACAAATTGTTGGAGTTGTGGGTTTTGTTAACAGAATGAGTTATGGTTATACCTACAATCCTTGCCCAGCAGGATATAATGGTGGAAACTATCACAATGATGATGCTGAAAACGATGGCGATTATTACTACTATAAAAAAGATGGTAGCAAAGAAAAAATGAAAAAAGAAGACATCGACGAAATTAAAAAAGATACCGAAGAACGAAAAAGAAATTAAATGTTAGTTTGAAGAAAAATCCTGTTTACGTATTTACGAAGCGGGATTTTTTATTTTTTATTAAAAACCTTGTTGAAAACATTTCTAATCACAAAATTAATATCACTTGAAACCTTGAAATAATAATGTAAAGCCAAATATAAAACAGAAATGAGTACCGATTTTAAACCAATATTAATAATGGGGTGAAAAGGAAATTCCCAATAGTAAAATCCGAAAAACAACGCTAATGTAATTGCGATTGAAATAACGGTTTTTTTAGTAAACGGAAATAATTTCATTTTAAAAACCACGAATAATAGCTTGGCTAAACTATACATTCCAATTGCGATTAAAGTCGCTAAAGCTGCACCGTTTATTCCGTATTTTGGAATAAAAATTAAATTTAAACCTACGATTACAAAAACCAATAAAACTCCTAAAAGCAACACTGTTTTATAATACTTAGAATTAAATATGATGGAGTTATTATTACCTAAAATAACATCAAAATATTTCGACAAACCAATTGTAAAAACTACAAATAATCCTTGACTATATCCTTCATTTGGTAGAATTTCATACACTTGATTTATGTTTACTAAAATTCCAATGTAAATTAACCCACCAATAACTTGAAGCGTTACAGATGATTTTTTATATAATTCGTTTAATTCTTGCCATTTGTTTTCGCTAATTAATTTAGCTGTTATAGGATAGGTGATTTGATGCATTGCGCGTTGTGGCACGGAAATAACCATTGCCAAATACACGGCTAAAGAATAAAAAGCGATATTTTCAATTTTTAAAAATTGATTAATCATATATTTATCAATATCTAATAGCATATTGGCTACACTTGCCGATAAAATAATGAAAATAGTAAATACAAAAATAGACTTGGTTTTCTTCGGGAACTTTTTACTTAAAGTAATGCTTTTCGTTTTATTGGCATAGTAAATAATTACTAACAAACTAATTCCGTACACCAAAACCAAGGAATGAACAAACTGTGGTAATGTTATGAATTTAAAATAAACGGCAAAAAGCGAAACAGTTACTAATATTCTTACAAATACTTCTTTAACAAAAGATCCAAAAACCGATTTCATATGGGCACGCAACCAGGCATAAAAAATCTCAAAATACCCAATAAATAAAGCAATTAGTGGAATTTCCCATACAAAGTCATACACAATTGTGTTTTTTGACGATTCATACAAAGCAATATTTTCGTAAAAAAGATAAAACAACGCAAAAAACGGAATAATGATAAGTAATGGCAACAACAGCATATAACTAAAATAACTACTTAGCTCTTCTTCTGTTTTGTTATTTTCATTGAAAAACTTTATCAATGTGTTTTGTATACCAAATGATAAAATAGGATACAAAATATTAGCCGCAGATAAAACATAATTGGTTAAACCTAAATATTCTTTACCTAAAAAAACAGGATACATATACAAAACATTAATCGCACCAATAGCAAAACCAATAAAAGTAATGATGGTGTTTTTAATAGATTGTTTAATTACGATACCCATTTTAGATTGTTGGATGGTTAGATGGTTAGATTTTTAGATCTTTAGATTATTTAGATGTTTTAACTTTTTTAGATTTTAAATATTTCTCTAATCTGTGTTGTTAACCTTTTGTTTTGCTTTTAAATTTTGAAATTGTTTTTGCTAATTGTTCTGTTAAATTTTTTCTGCTAAATTGTTGTAAACCGACTGCATTAACTTTTAAGTTTTTATCTAAATATTGATTAAAATAGCTTAAAATTTTACTTTTTAGCTCGTTTTTCTCGTTATATTGATAAAAAACGCCTGTATTTGTTTGTTTTATAATATTTTCAAAATCGGAATTTTTGGGTCCGATGGCTAAAATAGGTCTTTCTGAAACCATATATTCAAAAAGTTTTCCTGGAATGATACATTTTGTGTCATCCGAATCAATTTCTATTAACAATAGAACTTGTGAACTTCTTTGATGAATTAGGGCTTCTTCGTGAGAAACATAACCTAAATTTTGCACAAAAGTTTCTAACTTATAATCTGAAATTGATTGTATAACTTCTTTACTAACCGCTCCAATTAATTTTAATTTAAAATGAGTTGCAAATGCTTCATTTTCATCGATTAATTCCGATAAAGATTCCCATAAAATTTGTGGATTTCTTTCCGATAAAAACGAACCAATATGCGCTAAAGTAAACGCTTCATCTAAAGGTTTTTTATCAATTTCCTCTACATCATAACCATTTGTAATGACTTCAATAGGTTGATTTGTAATTCGTTCAAATTCGGTTTTTGTAGTGGGTGAAGTTACTAAAATTGTATCGCAAGTTGTCATTACTTCTTTTTCCAACGCTTTGTGTTTGGCACTCGCCCATTTTGATAATTTAAGTTCTTTATGATAGCCAATAGTCGTCCACGGATCGCGAAAATCAGCAATCCAATTTACATTAAGTTGCTTTTTCAAATCTAAACCTATTAAATGCAAACTATGTGGTGGACCTGAAGTTATTATGGTGTCAATATTGTTTTCTTGAATATATTTTTTAAGATATTTTACCGAAGGTTTCACCCAAAAAACGCGAGCATCTGGTATGAAAATATTCCCACGAATCCAAAGCATTATTTTTTCAATAATCGATTGCTTTTTCTTTTGAGTAATGATACCTGCTCCTAATTTCTTTGTTTTGTTTTTCGATAAAAATGAAGCCAAAGCATACGGTTCGAATATTTTGTTTTTCAGAATTATCGTTTTATCAGAAACAT
>NZ_JAGNYF010000004.1:31928-92432 GCF_017985075.1 Flavobacterium sp. | reverse complement strand
CAAATACTGACGTTAAAGTACACGCACCAAAAATCATCATGCGTACTATTCCTGGTAACTTCATTGGTGCTTTAATTGGACCTGGTGGAAAAGTGATTCAAGAATTACAAAAAGCTACGGGTTGTACAATTGTTATCAACGAAGTTGACGAACAAGGTGTAGTTGAAATTTTAGGTACAGATCCAAACGGAATTGCTGCAGTATTGGCTAAAATTGATTCTATCATTTTCAAACCACAAATGGGAGAAGCTTACGAAGTAAAAGTAATTAAAATGTTAGATTTTGGTGCGGTTGTAGAATATACAGATGCGCCAGGAAACGAAGTTTTATTACACGTATCTGAATTGGCTTGGGAACGTACAGAAAACGTAACGGATGTAGTAAATATGGGCGATGTATTCCAAGTAAAATACCTTGGTCTTGACCCTAAAACTAGAAAAGAAAAAGTGTCAAGAAAAGCACTTTTACCGAGACCTCCAAGAGAAGAGAAAAAAGAATAATTTTCAAATAAAAACAATTAACCCAATTCATTAATTTGAATTGGGTTAATTTTTTTTATATCAAACCTATTTGGGAATTAATATTACACTTTTGATATTTTTATTGTTGCAATACCAATTTTGGTTGTTACTTTTAAAAAATAAAATCCTGCTTGAAGACCTTCAATATTTAAAATTACTTCACTATTATAATGTTTAGTTGACATCATATTTCTTCCATTAATATCTATAATTTCTAATGAAAGTATAGTGTTTTGAGCTTTTATATTGACAATTGATTTAACTGGATTTGGAAATACGATTAACGTTTTATCAATAAATGACGCAACATTAAGTGTAGAACAATTAATTGTTGTTGGTATGAGTTTATTAATATTTGCACCATCACCTAATTGCCCAAAATAATTATACCCCCATGTATAAAGACTTCCGTCTGATTTTAAAGCAAGACAATGGTCCTCAGCCGAACTAATATCTTGCCAATTGTTGTCAGAACTTATAATTGTAGGAATATTTTTATCTATAAGCGTCCCATCGCCTAATTGCCCAAAATAATTTCTTCCCCAAGACCACAGAGTTGAATTCGTTTTAATGGCTAAAGTAAAATAAAAACTTGCTGATAAAGTTTGCCAATTAAAATCACTACCTATTTGAATTGGTAAATTTTTTCCAACATTTGTACCATCTCCTAACTGACCATAATTGTTATCGCCCCAAGCCCAAAGGGAACCATTTGATTTAATAGCAATAGAATGAGTCGATCCTGCACTAACCTTTTGCCAATTTATATCAAAACCTATTTGAATTGGTGAAATTTTTCCAATATTTGTACCATCTCCTAATTGACCATAATAATTACTACCCCAAGCCCAAAGCGTACCATCTGATTTTATAGCAAGTGTATGTGCATAACCCGCACTCACACTTTGCCAATTCGTTGCCGTTCCTATTTGTGTCGGTATAATTCTATTAGTAGTCGTACTGTCTCCTAATTGTCCTCCAGCATTAATACCCCAAGCCCAAAGCGTACCATCAGTTTTAATAGCAGTCGAAAAAAAATCTCCAGCACTTATAATTAACCAGTTCGTTGAAGTTCCAATCTGAGTTGGTATTAGTTTATTAATATTAGTACCATCGCCTAACATCCCATAATCATTTCTTCCCCAAGCCCATAAAGTCCCATCTGATTTTATTGCAATTGTATGTTCAATGCCAGCACTTATACTTTGCCAATTCGCATTAATTCCAATTTGTATTGGTACATTTTTGTGAATTGTTGTACCATCGCCTAATTGTCCTAAAGAATTATAACCCCAAGACCAAAATGTTCCATTATTTTTTATGCTAAGACTGTGATCTCCTCCCCCAGCTATTTTCGAGAAACATTGGGAAAAACTTTCCTGACTTATTATTATCATTAATAAAATAAGTAATTTTTTCATTATTTAAAACTTTTGAAGATTTATCAACTGTTACAGATAACAGTAATGTTTAGAAAATAAAAATACACAATATTTTAATATAATATTAATTTCACTGTAAAAAATAATTCCAGGTGAACTTTAAGAAATAGATTTTTTTTTTAATATGTGTTTTTAATTAATTATTAATCCTAAAACTAGAAAAGAAAAAGTGTCAAGAAAAGCACTTTTACCAAGACCTCCAAGAGAAGAGAAAAAAGATGATGCTCCAAAAGTATAATCTTTTAATTTTAAATACTTTAAAAAACCTGAAAATTATTTTTTTCAGGTTTTTTTATGTTTTAAAGCAACCTTTTTCATTTTATTATACTATTTAAATATAACTTCAAAAATTATAAACTATGAAAAATTTAAATTTTTTACTTATTGGAATATTATTTACTACAATAATATCTTGTAGTAAAGATGAACAAAAAACATTTGACGAATCAATATATTTCGACCAAGATCCTGATTGTGATTTAGAAGCTAATGGATATACTTGTTGTGATGTAGATGGAAGAATTTTGGTTGTACCAAATAATAGCTATTCATATAGTTATAAAGGAATTGCAAATGGAAATAGGACAATTGAAAATATTATTTGGAGTGTTGAAAGTGGCTCCATAACCATAGTTAGTGGGCAATGCACTCCGAATGCAATATTTAAATTTGGAGCAGACTTTGTAAATGGAAAAATTCAAGCACAGGGCAAAGTTGGCGGGTGTTGTGTGTGCGTTGACATAATAGAAATTAAAAAAATATAAAATAATCGTTATGAAAAACATTAAAAATTTAGCATTTGCTACTTTATTCGCTAAACTGTTCTTTTCCTAATGATTTAACAAATTTCTACACAAATCCATCAGTTGGCAGTCATCTTTCGGTGGAACTTATAAATTGTTTTTTTATATACTTTTTGAAATAATCACACATTAATATAAAATTTAAATTTAATGAAATACAATGTCTTCATTTGTTTGTTTTTACATTTAATTACTTCTGCTCAGTCAAATTTCTGTGGTTCATCAGAGGTAAATAATAATTTAAAATTTTCAAATCAATATTACTTCGATAAACATGAAGAAGCTCAACAAAAGATGTATACTTCTTTGTTATCTAAAAAACACGAAAAGAATTCAATAGTTTATAACATTCCTGTTGTTGTTCATGTAATACATTCAGGTGAAATGTTGGGAACTCCTTATAACCCAACTGATATTCAAATAGAAAATTATATTAATTTGTTAAACCAATCATTTTCTGCAACCTTTCCTTATAATCCAGATATTTTAAATGGTGGTGTTGATGTTGGTATTCAGTTTGTTTTGGCTAAAAGAACCCCTAATTGTACCTCAACCAATGGTATAAATAGAATCAATGCTTCGAATAACCCTACATATGTTAATTATGGTGTTGGTTATTCAAGTTATCAAGGAATTTCTCATTCTGAATTAGCAAATTTGGCATTTTGGGACAGTAGAGATTATATAAATTTATGGTTGGTAAATAGAATTGGCGGTGGATATGGAGGGTATGCTTTTTATCCAATTTCTGGTTCTTTTTTTGGGGATGGTACTGTTATTCAAATTTTAGATCTTAATAGCATAAATCCCGGTACTTCACCACATGAATTTGGTCATTTATTTGATTTAAGACATACTTTTGAAGGTTATTATAATAGTGTTTGTCCACCAAATTATAATTGTCTTATTGATGGTGATTTGGTATGTGATACTGACCCTGTTGCGATGAATGGCGGTTGTAATTTTAATGAAATAAATATATGTACTGGTTTTACACAAGAAGCATTAGGTGTAAATTATATGAGTTATGCTTGTAAAAAATTGTTTACTCAAGGTCAAAAAGAAAGGATGAGAAATGCTTTATTAACCTTAAAACCAACTTTAATAAATTCATTAGGAGGACAACTTCCAGGGCCAATTCAACCCACCGTTTTGCAGATTGATAACTATCTAAAAGTTACTAATTATACAGATGGTCAAGGGCAATGGTATAATAACAATATACCAATATCAGGAGAAACAAATCATATTTTTTACCCATCAGAATCGGGATTATATTCTTTTGTAGTTTTTAATAATCTTGGTTGCTCAAATATATCCAAACCGATAGAATATAAGATTATGTTTGAAACAAAAATTTTCCCAAACCCAACAGACAAAATAATCTTTATTAAATCAAACAATATTATAATAAAGGTAGAATTTTTTGATTTACAAGGTAGAATGTTGAAGATAATTGAAGATAATAAAAATGAATTACAAATAGATATTTCGAATTTTACATCCTCAACCTATTTATTAAAAATAACTACAAATAAAGGAATTCAATCAACTAAGATAATTAAAAAATAAATTTCTTTACTACCAATTTTAAAAATTCTGAAATTCAAAAAAACATTTTTGGCTGTAATGGATAACCGTTTGAAAAGGAAATTAATAAAAAAAAACACGCTTGTAGTGCTTAAAGCAATGGAACTATAGCTTCAAAAGAGGTTGTTAATCAGAATTTCAATAATTCAAACAATTGGTTTATCTCTTCTTTTGATGAGTTTGAATTGATTTACAACACTTTATCAATTCCAAATTACTTAACATTTGATAATTCTTATTATTGGAGTTCGACAGAATTTGGTATTACAAAAGTAAAAGTTATAAATTTACAAACTGGAGCCAATAAAAATATTGAAAAAAAACAGCAGTAACATTAAAACATTAATCATTAGATATTTTTAGATAATTGAATTTAGATGAAATTATTATTGGATGTAAAAAACAAAGTATAACCCATCAAAAAGAGTTATACCTTATTTACAGCAAAACACTTTTCAACTTGAGTTTGAAGTATTGTACTTCAATTACTGAAGCAGAAGATAATTTGCACGATAGTTTCATGGAAATATACCAAAGCATTGATAAATATCAAAACATAGGTTCATTTGAGGGTTGGATTAAAAGTATTACAATTAACAAAGCAATAAGTAAGTTCAACAAACGGAGCAATTTCAAAAGTATTGACGAATATCAAAATATAGAATACGAAGAGTTTGATGTAACAGAAAGTGTTTTAAGTTTAGATATTTTATTGAAACTAATTCAACAGTTACCAAATCAGTATCGAATGGTTTTTAATCTTTATGAACTCGACGATTATTCACATAAAGAAATTGCAAAACTATTAAACATTAGCGAAGGCACATCTAAATCAAATTTATCAAAAGCCAAAGCCATACTTAAAAAGTATATTTTAGAATTTAAACCAATTAAAATTCAAAATGGAGAATAAAAAAGACATAGGTAAACTTTTTAAAGATAATTTAAGTCAATTAGATTATTCTCCTAACGAAATGGTTTGGGATAAAATTGAAATGGATTTAAAAAAAGACAAGAGAAAAAAAAGATTTTTCTTTTGGATTTTCTTTTCGGCAATTTTTATTGTTGGAATTACTTGTTTTACTTTCTATTATTTTATTTCAGTTAATAAAGAAACAAATAATGGAACAATTAGTACTACTATAATTTCAAAAACGAATAATAATAATAACATCGTTTTAAACAACTCTAAAGAAACTATAATTTCAAATAACTGTCGAAATAATAACACAAATAGTGATAATAAGTCTAACAATTTCAATTTATTTGAAAAGAGTGATTTAAAACTCAATTCGAAAAGCGTTAAAAACAATGGTTACAAAAAAAAATTAACAAAGAAATCTTTATTTTCAAATACAAACAGAACTAAAGAAAATTTAAGTTATAAAAACTATAGAAACTCAAAAAATAATAAAATAAATTCAGTCAATACGACTGATAATAATTTTTATAGTAACACTATAAAAAAAGTATCGAAACAATTAATTAACGAAAAAAAGTACAGCAATAATTTAAACAAAACAAATATTACAAATTTGGGTAAAAACAATATTTCAGTATATAATACTTCAACAGATTTAGATGAAGAAAATTTAGCAAACCATGAAGAAATTAGAATTTCAGAAATTGAAAATTGTTGTTCTGACGAAAATTATATTGTTACTACCGAAAAAATTAAAGAAAAAATACAAAAGAAAAAACTAACAGAAACCAAGGAAGATTCTGTTATTAATTCAAAAAGCAAAACATTTTTTTTTAGTCCATTTGCTGGATTTAATAGTCATAACAAAATTGGTAAAGAAAACATATTCGGAAATAGCAAAGCAACTGATAATCAACAAAAATATGGAAATGTTTTTGGTTTAAAACTAAAATGGATGTTTTCTGAAAAAACGGGGATACAATCTGGAATAAGCATAAATACATATTATTACAATACAGCAGTGAGAAATCTGAACGGTAATTTACAAACTGAAAGTATCGAATTAAATCAAGATTCAAGTACTATTAATACTCTATTTAGCAATAGTAAAAAAGTAACTTTTCAGCAACATTTTAAATATGTAGAAATTCCAATTGAAGCCTATCATTACTTCAATACAAATAAATTAAGTCATGCAGCCGCTTTTGGATTAAGTTTTTACTTGCCTCTAAAAAATGAAGTTAATGCTTATTCTGAAAATATAAGTAAAATGAATATCGGTAAATCCTTAGCCTATTTAAAGCAAGGATATAGTGTAAATTTAAATTATTATTTGAATTACAATTTAAGTAACAAAATTCAATTATTTATTTCTCCGGCTGCACAGTTTCAATTTTTAGGGAATTTTGATTATGCACAACCAACATCATATACCTTTTCAATAAGTTCTGGAATCAATTACAAATTATAAAGTTAAAAAAAACTTGATAAGCTTAATTCTGAAATTTAAATCCCGATAGTGTAAAAAGTATCGGGATTTTTATTTTTTTATAACTTTTTGTAACTTTTTTATTTTTCTTGCGTATAACAATTAGAACATTAAACGTGAAGGGGAAAATTCAATGAGACAACTTAAAATAACCAAGCAGGTTACCAATCGTGAAACTGCTTCCTTAGACAAATATTTACAAGAAATTGGTAAGGTAGATTTAATTACTGCCGACGAAGAAGTAGAATTAGCACAACGTATTAAAGCCGGTGACCAACGTGCCTTAGAAAAATTAACGAAAGCGAATTTACGTTTCGTAGTATCGGTTGCCAAACAATATCAAAATCAAGGTTTAACTTTACCCGATTTAATTAACGAAGGAAACTTAGGTTTAATTAAAGCCGCACAACGTTTTGATGAAACACGTGGTTTCAAATTCATTTCATATGCCGTATGGTGGATTCGTCAATCAATTTTACAAGCGTTAGCAGAACAATCTCGTATCGTACGTTTGCCTTTGAACAAAATTGGTTCTATCAATAAAATCAACAAAATGTATGCTTTGTTAGAGCAATCTAATGAAAGACCACCTTCTGCTGAGGAAATTGCAAAAGAATTAGATATGACCGTAAATGACGTAAAAGAGTCTATGAAAAACTCTGGTCGTCACTTATCAATGGATGCACCACTTGTAGAAGGAGAAGATTCTAATTTATACGATGTATTACGTTCCGGTGAATCACCAAATCCAGATAGAGAATTAATTCACGAATCACTTCAAACTGAAATTGAACGTGCTTTAGAAACCTTAACTCCAAGAGAAGCAGACGTAGTGCGTTTGTATTTTGGTTTAAGTGACCAGCATCCAATGACGTTAGAAGAAATTGGCGAAACTTTCGATTTAACTCGTGAGCGTGTGCGACAAATTAAAGAAAAAGCAATTCGCAGATTGAAACATACTTCAAGAAGTAAAATATTAAAAACATATTTAGGGTAATCCTATCAAAACTCCGGCTTTAATCCGGAGTTTTTTTTAATTAAAAATTTTCAATATCAACTTGGAATTTTGAATGTTGAACAAAAAAACACAATTACAGATGAAAAACACACTTATCGCTCCTTCGGTTTTAGCAGCAGACTTTGCTAATTTACAACGCGACATTGAAATGATTAATACCAGTGAAGCCGATTGGTTTCATATTGATATTATGGATGGCGTTTTTGTTCCGAATATTTCTTTTGGAATGCCGGTTTTACAAGCTATTTCAAAACACGCTAACAAAACTATAGATGTACATTTAATGATAGTAGACCCTGACAGATACATAACTACTTTTGCTAAATTAGGCGCGAATGTATTGACAGTTCATTATGAAGCTTGTAATCATTTACACCGAACGCTTCAGGCAATTAAAGCAGAAGGTATGAAAGCTGGAGTTGCAATAAATCCTCATACAAGCGTAAAAGTTTTGGAAGACATCATTCAAGATATTGACTTAGTATGTATTATGAGTGTAAATCCAGGTTTTGGCGGACAAAGTTTCATTGAAAAAACATATGACAAAGTCAGCCAATTAAAAGAAATGATACAAAGATGTAAAGCCAACACCATTATAGAAATTGATGGTGGAGTAACCAATAAAAACGCAAAACAATTAGCCGATGCTGGCGCTGATGTTTTAGTAGCTGGAAGTTACGTTTTTGGCGCACAAGACCCAATCGCCACTATTGCCGATTTGAAACAAATTACGAAATAAAAAGTAATCCAATCATAAAAAAAATCCTTCCCAAAAAGAAGGATTTTTTGTTTATAGCGATTTTCTCAATATTAACTGACTTTCGTTTTCTATTTTTTCTTTCGTATTATTCAAAATCATTTCTGCTAAACGGATTCCCATTTCACTAAAATTAGTTGAAATAGTTGTAATGCCTTTAGCAACTACTTTTTTCAAAGGCGTATCGTTATAAGAAATCAACCCAATATCTTTTCCAATTGTTAATTTACTTAAGGCTGCATTTTCAATAATTGTTACTAAATCCCTATCATTTGGTAAAATATAAACATCGCCTTTTTGAAGGGAATCCACTTTAAATTCCGACTTAATTTCATACTCAAAATGATACGTAGTACAGAAACTTTCAAAGCCCAACACCATTCCAATGGGTTCCTTTTTTCCAGGAAAAATTAAAACCAATTTCTTATATTTTTTTAAACGTTTCAACCCTTTTTCTAAAGCAGTAAAAATATCCTTCACAAAATTCTGATACACCGCTGGATACTTTTTTAAATCGTCTCGAGTTTGATCTAAAATATACGTTTCATCCAAAGGTAATTTATTAATAATTTCAGTGGTATGTTCTAAATTAGAAGGCATAATAATGTATTTGGAATAATTACCAATACTGTCTTGTATCAATTTAGCAAACACGTCTCTATTAAAATGATGAAAAAAAATATCCACATTTGCCTTGTCATTAATCGCATCTATAAACGAATTATAAATTTCTTCCTTAAAAGCATTTAATTCGTCAAACAAAAGAAAGATGCGCTGTTCGGATTTAAAATCTACACTCTTAATAAAATATCCTTTTCCTAAAATAGCATAAATAACGCCTCGTTTTTTTAATTCGTTATACGCTAACAATACCGTGTCTCTTGATAAATTATGCCTTAAGCAAATCTTATTAATGGAAGGTAGTTTCTCGTTTTTTACCAATTTATGCAACAAAATTGCCTTTTCTATTGAAAAAATAATTTGCTTATATTTCGGAATTGAAGAAGTTGTATCTATAGTTATCATAAAAACAAATGTATGAAACTGGTAGTTAAAAAACAACAAACTGGTAGGTACCGGTATGATATTATTTATAAAAAATATAAATTTGAATAGTAATCAAAATACCTTTAATAATATTGTCAAGTAGTCAAAAAGAAAATCAAAATATAACTTCATTCGGATGTACTTCGAATGGGAAAGAATCATTTTGCTATACATTACGAAATTCAAATGGTGTAGAAATAGCAATCATTGACTATGGTGCTACCATTCAATCTATAAAAATACCCGTTTCACCAACAAAAAAAGTAGATATTGTGTTGGGTTTTGATGCTGTTTCTGGTTATGAAAAATCATTTTCGCTTTCGGGTGTTCCCTTTATTGGTGCAGTGGTGGGAAGGTATGCCGGGAGAATAAAAAATGCAACTTTCAAAGTAAATGATGAGGTTTTTCAACTTAATAAAAATTTAGACGCGCATCATTTACACGGAGGAAAATCAAACTTTAGCAACAACTTTTGGAACGTTTTTTCATTTTCAAATAACAGCATCACTTTAGAATACATTTCAAAAGATTTGGAAGAAAATTATCCCGGAGAACTCACCACGCAAGTAACTTATTCCTTAAGTGAAACAGATACTCTAGCTATTGATTATACCGCAAAAACAACAAAAGATACCATAATAAATTTAACACAGCATTGCTATTTCAATTTAGACGGACACGAAAACGGAATTGAAACTCAAAAGCTACAAGTAGCAAGTTCAGAAATTTTAGAAACCGATGAAGAGAATGTTCCTACAGGAAAATTTTCAAATATTATTGATACTTCATTTGATTTTTTAACTTTCAAAAATTGCCCAACAAAAATTGATACTTCATTTGTAATTTCTGATAATTCTACGTCTGTTGCTACTTTAAAAAGTGCCACAAACAAAATACAAATGAAGGTTTTCACCAACCAACCTTCAGTTCATATTTATGTTGGTGGCGATTGCAATACTGAAGTAATAGGAAAAAATAATGTAAATTACCATCCTTTAAGTGGTATTTGCTTTGAAACGCAAAATTTTCCGGACGCTCCAAACCAAAGTCATTTTCCAAATGCGATTTTAAGAAAAGACGAAACCTACCATCAAAAAACTAGTTTTAAATTTGAAAAAATATAACCTATGAAAACTGTAATTAAATTTGTCTGTTTTATTCTTGCGCTATTTGTGCTTTCTTGTTCTTCAAATGATCCAGAAGTAACGCCTGCTCCTATTCCAAATATTCCAACTTCAGACGATTTTATTCGTGCTGCAGATATGTCGTATTTACCATTAATTGAAAGCGAAGGCACCATTTATAAGAAAAACGGAGTGGCAGAAAATGCTATCACTACTTTGAAAAATGCAGGTTGCAATACCATTAGGATCAGAGTTTGGAAAAATCCATCGACTACTAGTTCAAGCTTAGCGGAAGTTAAAGCTTTGGCTTTAAGAGTCAAACAAGCGGGAATGAAAGTTTGGTTAACTGTTCATTATTCTGATACTTGGGCAGATCCTGGCAATCAAACACCGCCATCGGATTGGGCGAGTTTATCATTTGCCAATTTAAAAACAGCCGTTAGCACTTATACTACGTTACTAATGACTGAAATTCAGCCAGACATTATCCAAATTGGAAATGAAATAAACAGCGGATTTCTTTGGCCGCAAGGGCATTTAATTAATAACGAATCGCAATGCTTACAACTTATTTCAGCAGCAAGTACTGCCATTAGAAATCAATCTGCAACAACAAAAATAATGATTCACTATGCAGGAATTGGAAGTGGCGCCACTTGGTTTTTTAATAAAATGAGTAGTATTAACTATGATTATATTGGTTTGTCTTATTATCCCGTTTGGCACGGTAAAATACTTTCAGATGTGAATGCTACCATTACTTCTTTAGGTGAAACACATAATAAAAAAGTTATTATAGCTGAAACTGCCTATCCGTTTACCTTGGGATATAACGATTATACAAATAATATTTTAGGATTGGCCAATCAATTAGTACCTACTTATCCTGCTACAAACCAAGGACAAAAGGAATTCCTTTTAGCTATAAAAAATCTTGTAAAGCAAAATTCAAGAGGATTAGGCTTTTGTTATTGGGGTGCCGAATGGGTAGCGTTTAGAGGTCCAACAGCTACTAATGGATCGTCTTGGGAAAATCAGGCGTTGTGGGATTTTAACAACAATGCACTTCCTGTGATGGATGCGTTTAGTCAAAACTAAGATGAAAAATTCACTTATATTATTTCTGGTTTCGCTAGTTTTTACTTCTTGTACAAGCACCAAAAACGCTTTTGTAAAAGGAGCTGATATTGGTTGGTTACCTCAAATGGAAGCCACAGGTTATACCTTTTATGACCAAGACGGAACAGAAAAAGAATGCTTACAATTACTGAAAGACAGAGGTATGAACTCAGTACGATTACGCGTTTGGGTAAACCCAAATACCGATAAAGCCAGCGGACATTGTAGCAAAGAAGAAACGGTTGCGATGGCATTACGAGCTCAGAAAATGGGAATGCGTGTAATGATAAACTTCCATTATTCAGATTCTTGGGCAGATCCTGCCAAACAATACAAACCAAAAGCTTGGGAAACACATTCGTTTCCAGAATTATTAAATGACGTTTACAACCATACATATGAGGTGATTTCAGCTTTAAAAGCCGCTGGCGTAACTCCAGAATGGGTACAAATAGGAAATGAAATTCCTGGCGGAATGCTTTGGCCAGAAGGCAGTACCAATAATTGGAAACAATTAGGTCAATTGTTAAACAAAGGATACGATGCTACAAAAGCAGTAGATAAAAATATAAAAGTAATTGTTCACGTTGATGAAGGCAATAACAACACTAAATTCAGAACTTTTTTTGATAATGCTACGTCACAAAACGTAAAATATGATATTATTGGTTTGTCGTATTATCCGTTTTGGATAAAAAAAGATTATACTGAAACCATTGCCGACTTAGAATTCAACCTAAACGATATGGTAAAAAGATATAATAAAGACGTGATGATAGTTGAAGTTGGCGGCGAAGATGATAAAGTTCAAAATACCTACGAATTATTAAAAGCTACAATAGAAGCCGTAAAAAAAGTACCCAATAATAGAGGTTTAGGCGTTATGTATTGGGAACCACAAGGCGCCAAATCGTGGAGTGGTTATAGCTTAAGCGCTTGGCAAAACGATGGAAAGCCCTCACCCGCTTTAGATGCTTTTAAAGAAAATTAAAACTATGAAAAACACATTAGTACTATTGAAAAACAAATCCGTTTTAATTATTTTGCTTCTTTTTGCGATTACAAACGTAATGGCGCAAGAAAAAATAAGTTTAGATGAAGATTGGAAATTTCATTTCGGTCACGCAGCAAATGCAGAAAAAGATTTCGACTATAGTAAAACCGCTTTACTTCACAAATCGAATGTTTATGCAACCACAATTGTACATCCAAAATTTGTAGATAGTACGTGGCAAAAAATCAATGTACCCCACGATTGGTTAGTGGAACTTCCGTTTGTAAAATCAGAACAGGTTGAAATGGATAGTCACGGCTACAAACCCGTTGGAGGTACCTATCCCGAAACAAGTATTGGTTGGTATCGCAAACATTTTTTGGTAGACAAATCAAATAGCAACAAACGTTTCGAAATACAGTTTGATGGCATTTACAGAAATGCCGAAATTTGGTTAAATGGTTTTTACGTAGGAACTAATTTTAGTGGCTATGTAGGCAATTCCTATGACGTATCCGATTATATTAATTTTGAAGGTGATAATGTACTCGTAATTCGTGTGGATGCTACACAATACGAAGGTTGGTTTTATGAAGGTGCTGGAATATACAGACACGTTTGGTTACACATAACAGACAAAATATTTATTCCAGAAGATGGCGTGTTTGTGTATGCGGATGTAAAAGATAAAAAAGCAACGGTTACGGTTGAAACAACGGTACAAAACAATCTTTTGAACCAAGCAAATGCTACAGTTTATTCTTATATTACCAATAGAAAAGGAACTGTTTTAGCCAAAACCGCTACTCAAAAAATCAAGTTAGACAGTCGAAAAGACCAAACCATCAAACAACAGGTAGCCATAAAAAATCCAGAACTTTGGTCGCTAGAAAATCCATATTTATACCGAGTTGTTTCTGTTTTACAATCTGAAAATAAAATCGTTCATCAAACCAAAACCCGTTTCGGAATTAAAACCGTAAAATTTGATGCCAAAGAAGGGTTTTTCTTAAATGGTAAACCCCTTAAAATTCAAGGAACTAACAACCATCAAGACCACGCGGGTATTGGAAGTGCCCTACCCGATTATATGCAATATTACCGCATAAAATTATTAAAAGAAATGGGTTGCAATGCATACAGAGCAAGTCATAACGCGCCAACTCCAGAACTTTTAGAAGCGTGTGATAGTTTAGGAATGTTAGTACTAGACGAACAACGTTTATTAAACAGCAGTCCAGAATATATCGATCAGTTTACACGTATTTTAAAGCGAGACAGAAACCATCCTTCAGTGTTTTTATGGTCTATTGGAAATGAAGAACAAAACATACAAGGCAATGAATACGGCAAAAAAATTGCACAAACGCTATTGGCCATTCAAAAAGATATCGACCCAACACGAACCAGCACGTATGCTGCCGATATGGGAAATGATTTTAAAGGCGTAAACGAAGTAATTCCTATTCGAGGATTTAATTACAGAGAATATGCTGTAGCCGATTATCATAAAGACCATCCCAATCAACCGCTTTTGGGTACCGAAATGGGAAGTACCGTAACCACAAGGGGTATTTATGAAAAAGATGAAACTAGAGCCTACGTTCCAGATCAAGATATTACGCATCCTTGGTGGGCGAGCAAAGCTGAAACGTGGTGGAAATTGGCTGCAGAAAACAACTACTGGTTGGGTGGATTTATTTGGACAGGTTTTGATTATCGCGGAGAACCTACCCCTTATAAATGGCCTAATATCAACTCGCATTTTGGAATTATGGATGTGTGTGGCTTTCCAAAAAACATTTATTATTACTATAAAAGTTGGTGGACGAATGAAGATGTGTTACACCTTTCCCCACATTGGAATTGGCCTGATAAAGTGGGCAAGCCTATTGATGTTTGGGTAAATTCAAATGCAGATGAAGTAGAACTTTTTTTAAATGAAAAAAGTTTAGGTAAAAAAACAATGGAAAGAAACAGTCATTTACAATGGAATGTATTGTACGAACCTGGAACTTTAGAAGCTATTGCTTATAAAAAAGGTAAAAAAATTACTGCAAAAATTGAAACAACAGGACAAGCGACAACTGTGGTACTCACTCCAGATAAAACTATTTTAATGGCTGATGGAAAAGATGCGACTGTTGTAAATATTTCAATTACAGACGAAAAAGGAAGAGAAGTGCCAACGGCGAATAACCAACTTGCATTTACCATTTCTGAAAACGCAAAAATAATTGGTGTAGGAAATGGCGACCCAAGTAGCCACGAAGCAGATACGTGTAAAGAGGGCAACTGGCAAAGAAGTGCGTTTAACGGAAAATGCCAAGTAATTATTCAAGCGGGTAAAAATGTGGGTGACATAACACTAGAAGCCAAATCAAACGGATTGAAATCTGGCGCAGTGCTTTTACAATTAAAAAAATAAAATACTGAAACAAATTCAGCATAAAATGAAGAAGAAACTCATTCAAAATACCAAAGACCATTTTGAAAAATTATTTCAAAAACCTGCGAAACATATCTTTCTTTCACCAGGAAGAATTAATATCATTGGCGAACACGTAGACTATAACGACGGTTATGTACTTCCGGCTGCCATTAACAAATACATTTGTTTTGCCATTTCTGAAAATAAAAATTCAGAATGTGTGCTTGTAGCTAAAGATTTGAATGATGTATATACATTTGACATAAACGACCCTTTACAACCCATTGATAAAATGTGGGCAAATTATATTTTAGGAGTACTGCATCAGTTAAAAGAAAGAGGTTTAAAACTAAAGGGCTTTACCCTTGTGTTTAGCAGTACCATTCCTATGGGTGCTGGCTTATCTTCTTCTGCAGCCTTAGAATGTGGTGTGGCTTACGCAATGAATAACCTGTTTCAACTTCAGTTGTCTAAAGAGGAAATGGCGAAAATAGGACAAAAAGCAGAACATACTTTTGCGGGTGTCAATTGCGGCATTATGGATCAATTTGCATCTGTATTTGGTAAAAAAAATAAGGTTATAAAATTAGATTGCACCACGTTAGCGTACGAATATCATCCCGCTAATTTTAACGAATACCAGTTGGTTTTGTTTGATAGTTGTGTGAAACATACCCATTTAACTTCGGGGTATAACGACAGACGAAATGAAGTAGAACAAGGATTAGCCATCATAAAAGCGAATTATCCTGAAGTAACTTCGTTTAGAAATTGTACCGAAGCAATGGTGGTGGCATTGAAAGATACGTTAGGCGAAATCATATTCAACAGGTGTTTATTTGTGGTACAAGAAATAGAACGTGTACCCTTAGCCATCGCTGCTTTATCAAAAGGAAACATAAATCAATTGGGCGAATTAATGACAAAAACCCATTATGGCTTATCGGAATTGTACGAAGTAAGTTGCCCCGAAATGGACTTTTTAGTTACCGAAGCACTCGGTGAAGCTGAGGTGGTTGGCGCACGAATGATGGGTGGTGGTTTTGGTGGCTGTACCATAAATGTAGTGAAAAAAGAAACGGCGAACAACGTAATTCAGAAGCTTACAAAAGCCTATAAAATAAAATACAACATCGATTTAAAAGCATATAAAATAAAAATTGCCAAAGGCACCAGCACGTATGGAATTTAACATTAACGAACATCCGCACAGAAGATTCAATCCGTTACTAAACGAATGGATTTTGGTCTCACCACATCGGGCAAAACGACCTTGGCAAGGGCAAAACGAAACGCCATCTACGGAAAACAGTGTAGCGCACGACGAAAATTGTTATTTGTGTGCTGGAAATACTCGATCTAATGGCGAACAAAATCCGAAGTATGACGCGTGTTATGTTTTTGATAATGATTTTCCTGCCCTATTGGAAGATGACATTACTTTTGAATCGAAATTGAATCCTTTATTTCAAATAAAACCAGAAAAAGGAATCAACAGGGTCATTTGTTTTTCACCCAAACACAACATTACGTTAGCCGAAATGGATGTGAAGGAAATTGAAAACGTAATACACACTTGGAAAGAAGAATATGCTACTTTGGGCAGTAAAGACTTTATTAATTACGTGCAAATATTTGAAAACAAAGGCAGTGTAATGGGTTGTAGCAATCCCCATCCGCACGGACAGATTTGGGCACAATCGTCGCTACCTACTCAAGTAGAAAAAACACAAAAAAGTTTGCAAGCCTATTTTGAAAAAAACAATACTAGTTTACTGGAAGATTATATAAAACAAGAATTAGTAGCACAAGAACGCATAGTCATTGAAAACGAACATTTTGTGGTTTTGGTGCCGTTTTGGGCTACTTGGCCTTTTGAAACTTTGCTAGTTAGCAAACGTCATTTTGGAAGTTTGTTAGGATTAACTACTAAAGAATCTGAAGCATTAGCCGAAGCTATACAAGGCATTACGGTAAAATACGACAATTTATTTGAAACGTCTTTTCCATATTCGGCAGGCATACACCAAGCGCCAACAGACCGAATTCCGCATCCCGAATGGCATTTACATATGCATTTTTATCCGCCGTTATTGCGCAGCGCGTCGGTGAAAAAGTTTATGGTAGGCTACGAAATGTTAGGCGAAGCACAACGCGATATTTCTCCTGAAAAAAGTGCCGAAATGTTACGTAATTTACCAAATACACATTATAAATTAACTCACAAAAATTAAAACTATGCAAACATTAGCCAACTTAGATTACTTAGTTTTCTTTATTTATTTTATCATCATTGTAGGATACGGACTTTGGGTATATCGCAAAAAAAAGAAAGCCGAAGCCAGTAGTAACGATTATTTTTTAGCTGAAGGTTCGTTAACGTGGTGGGCTATTGGTGCCTCGTTAATTGCCAGTAACATTAGTGCCGAACAATTTATTGGTATGAGTGGGAGTGGTTTTAAAATGGGATTGGCCATTGCCACATACGAATGGATGGCGGCGGCAACCTTAATTATTGTAGCGGTATTTTTTATGCCGGTATACCTAAAAAACAAAATATTCACGATGCCGCAATATCTGGAAAAAAGATACAACAGCAATGTAGCTATGATTATGGCGGTGTTTTGGTTATTACTCTATGTATTGGTTAATTTAACCTCTATTTTATATTTAGGCGCGTTAGCCATTAGCAGTATTTCTGGTTTAAACCTTACTTTTTGTATGGTAGGTTTGGCCTTTTTTGCGTTAATGATTACGCTTGGCGGAATGAAAGTAATTGGATATACCGATGTTATTCAGGTGTTCTTTTTAATTTTAGGGGGCTTGGTTACTACTTATTTGGCCTTAAACTTGGTTGCTGAATCGTTTGGAACTACTGGAGTATTAAACGGGTTTCAGTTAATGACGGAAAAAGCCAATGATCATTTTCATATGATTTTTGAGAAATCGAATCCAAATTATATGGATTTACCGGGGCTTTCAGTGTTAATTGGCGGGATGTTAATTATCAATTTAAATTACTGGGGTTGCAACCAATACATTACGCAACGCGCTTTAGGTGCCGATTTACAAACTGCTCGTTCTGGAATTTTATTTGCTGCTTTTTTGAAAATACTAATGCCTATTATTGTGGTATTACCCGGAATTGCCGCGTATGTATTATACCAAAATGGGGGCTTTCAAACAGAAATGTTACACGATGGCAGTGTGAACCCGGACCGTGCCTACCCTGTTTTGCTTAACTTATTGCCAGTGGGCTTAAAAGGATTGTCTTTTGCAGCATTAACAGCCGCTATTGTGGCATCGTTAGCAGGAAAAGCAAATAGTATAGCTACCATTTTTACGTTAGATGTGTATAAAAACAAAATTAATACAGAAGCTACCGACAAAAAACTGATTTCGATAGGAAAAATAACCATTGCCATTGCTTTATTTGTAGCCGTGTTGGTAGCGCCATTTTTAGGCATAGATAAAAAAGGCGGATTCCAGTACATACAAGAATATACCGGATTTGTGAGTCCTGGTGTGTTTGCGATGTTTATATTGGGTTTCTTTTGGAAAAAAACAACTTCTAACGCGGCTTTATTTGCTATTATTGGTGGATTTATACTTTCTATCTTGTTTAAATTTATGCCTGGTGTTGTAGACCTTTCTTTTTTAAACGGTGTAGGGTTTTCAGTACCGAATGCAGAAGGCATTTACGAAATACCATTTGTAGACCGTATGGGCTTTGTGTTTCTAATTTGCCTTATTGTAATGTATTTTATAAGTAGGTACGAAACCAAAAACGGCGTAGTAACCAACGGATTAGAAATAGAAAAATCGATGTTTAAAATGTCGCCTGGTTTTACTGTTGGCGCACTTATAATTACCGGAATTTTAGTAGCGCTATACACGGTTTTCTGGTAACAGCTACTTCTTATACAAATAAAAACCTTTGCTGATAATTGGCAAAGGTTTTTTTATTTTGTAGCCACGCGAAAGGATTCGAGCGGGAGCTGGGTATCTTGTTTTAAAATAACATTAGCCATTTTTTCTTTTTGCGGCTTTAAGTTGTTTTAAATTCTCTTCAAAGTCAAAATTTTCAACTCTTGGACTATCCAACCCTTTTTGAATTGCATTTTTCAAAGCAGTAGTTTTACTTTCTTCATCTTCTAAAAGTCGAAGTCCTGCACGAATCACTTCACTTACATTTTTATAGCGTCCTTCTATTACTTGACTGCTCACAAATTGGTCAAAATAATTTCCGAGTGATATTGATGTGTTTTTCATTTTTTAAAACTTTTATCAAAGTTACCAAAAATTGGTAAATGTGCAAATTTTTAGATTTATTTTTAGATTTGATTGTTCTTTTGCCTTTGTGTGGCTCAAAGTCGGGAGACTTTGCGCAGCGGGTTTTTTTTATATTAATAGCCACGCGAAAGGATTCGCGCGGGAGCGGGGTTTTAACTGCTACGCGAAAGGATTAACTTCGCTGAAATATTTTTCTCAAGTGAGCTTATGTGGCTTAAGCGGTATATTTAAAGGATATTAATAAAATAAAAAGCTTGTGAAAACACAAGCTGTATATTAAAAAATTAATACTTTTTTCCTGAAAGGCTTAGCCTAAAATGATGTCATTTTTCATAATAATTATTTTTAGTTTATTAACTTATAAATAAAGATAAACAAATTTAATACCAAAAATTGAAATAAACAAATAATATTTACTAATTCACTGTTAAATCGTTACCCGATAAAAATCTTTTTTCTGTTATACAATCCTTACTTAAAAAATCTTTAATAAAAACTTTATTAAATCCAGAGAGAGAATGCTTTGCAATAATTGAAAGCCTAATAAATGAACTCGGATCACTCCACATTTGCTCAATATCATCAGTCGTTCGAATCCTAACTGCGTGCAAATTATGAGGGTCATTCGTAGAATTACAAGGCATATAGGATATAAAATTATCTTTTAGTTTAATATCTTTTCCTTGTAAATTTCCTCCATTATAATCTCCTATTGGTTTATAAAATGTTAACTCTATATGAATATCAAAAATTTCAGAATCTGTCATATTAACAAATTTTATTAAATAACTATTTTCTCCATTTACAATCTGGTTTGAAATGTGTTCAGAAATAGCAACAATGGGTTTCTTTTTACTTAGAAAAAATTTCAAGAAAAAATAAGATGCTGCAATACCAGTAGCAACACCAATTATTATATTTAATAGAAAATCCATATTTTCATTTTTTACATTATTTGTTAATTATTTGTTGTTGTACTGTTTAATTTGTTTTTATTTTCAACTTAACACGCGAAAGGATTCGCGCGGGAGCGGGGGGCAGCGGTGGCTGGTTATAATTTCACTCTACAGTTTTAACTACTGTACCATACATTTGAAAGTAAAAATATGCAAAACCGTTTGTGTCAAGGTCAATATCTTGACGCATATTGATTATAGCATTACCACCTAGCATACGAGCTCGTTCTTTCATCTCCTCAACGGCAACAAAAAATGCTTTTTCAAAATCATTTTGCCCTACAGACCATTCTCCCCAAAGAAAACCCCAGTCAGCTCGTTCTCCTGAAATAGAACCTGATTTTTTCTGATCGTCAATTTGAGCTTTGTATTTTTTTACTAGTGTTCCCAAAGCACTACCAAACATACCCTTATTTGAAACTTGAAAAAACACAGGACCAATTATTTCATAATTAGTTTTTAAATCTCCTGTAGTAACAGTAACGTCAATTTTATTCATAGTATTAGTTTATTTTGTTTTAGATGCAGTAGTGAAATTTTTGTTTTCGCTATTATAGAATTCAAGGTCACCACTTAAATTTAGTATAAAGTATTCCCCATTAAATCCACCTTCTTTATAGAAATACTTAACTCCATTTTGAACTTTGAGGTCTGTTAACTCTTCTTTAGAAGTTTGACCATTTTTAAATGTTGTTTTTAAAAATGTTCTATTTTCTTTAATGTAGATAATGTAATTAGAAGAAGTATATTGCTCTTCTATCCATTTACCAATTACTTCACCGTCAATTTGTTCGCTTGAAATTTTGTTTGAATTTTCATCCTCTTTTGAAGTTGAACCAATTATTTGTATATCTAATTCTGGGTCAAAATGGCTCGTTGCCCAAGTACTTGAGCCATTCTTCATTCCCGAAAGTATATAGAAAATGTAAAACCGTCGCTGATTGTTTTTTGATTTAAGAAGTTCTTCGGCAAGTGTAGCTATTTGCCCCTCTGTCAATTTTTGATTGATTTCAAGTGTTAATTGATTTTTTTCAAGAGCATCACTACTTTTGTCTTCAATTATGTTGTAAGAAAAATTGTCGGGTAAAGGCTCTTTTTGATACTTGCCGATTTTTCCGCCATCGCAAGAAACTAAAAGAAAAAGTGTTGTAAAGATTGTAAAGATTAAATTTTTCATTTTTCTATTTTTTAAATTATTTTTTCTGAGTTTTATCTGATAAAATTACCTCCAACGTTCTTAAACTTTGAGTGTGAATAATTTTATAATGTTAAATTTTGTTTTGTGTAGCTCAAAGTCAGGAGACTTTGCGCAGCGGTTTAATTAATTAAAGATTTTCTGTAACACTAATTAAATTATAGTTTTTGTCACTAACAACTTTTGAACTACCTATAATTAAAGCATTAAATTTGTTTTTCGCTCTGTATTCTATTTTGAATTCTATTTGATTTTCTGGCAATTTTAATTTTTCTGTCGCCTTCAAATAGCTATTCTGCTTTAATATTTCTTCTTTATTATTTGCTTTCTCTGCTTTTTTAAGTTGATTTTTAATGTCTGCAATTCTTTGCTTTATGACTTCTCCACCAAAATTATCTTCTTGAAAACTAATAAATTCATAACTTGAAGGATTGTTGAGTCTTGAAATGACTTCTTTTTCGGCATCTTCTTGTAACTTTTCAATCGGTTTTTTTGGTTCGCAACTAATTATTACAAATAAGGTAAATACAATTAGGATAATTCTCTTCATAGTGAAATTTTTATTTATTTATTATTACTTTTTTTCAGATTTTTAAAAATTATTTATTTTTTTATGGATACTAATTTTAGGTTTTCCACATTTCAGTTATATGTTTTATAAAAGTCGATTTTAGAAGTTCAGCGGTAAACTGACGGCTAACTCATTTATATGCGAAATAAAACTTAGTATATACACCCATTTGGGTAGCTATGCGAAATTTTATTTTGCTTTTTATTAAAATCAAAAATAAGTAATCAATTTCAATATTATTTGTAGAATTATTCCTACAAAACAGGTAAAGGGTTTTGGGTTATATATATTTTTTTTTGAAGCACTTTTATTTATTATGAACTTCAATTTTACAGCGGATTGTGGATAACCTAAAATTTCACGTTCCAAACGTAAAAATTTAGGTTGTATAACGTAAAATTTTAGGTTCTGAACGTAAAAATTGGGGTTGCATAATGTGAAATTTTAGGTTCAGAACGTAAAAATCGGGGTTGCATAACGTAAAATTTTAGGTTCTAAACGTAAAAATTTAGGTTGTATAACGTGAAATTTCAGGTTCTAAACGTGAAAATTGGGGTTTCGTGTTGAGTGAAGGGTGTTGGGTGAAGGGAAAAAGTAGAAAGTCTGAAAGTCGAAAGTTTGAAAATTAAAAGATTTACATTTTTGCAACAGCGTGACAATTAATTATTAGAGAATGTTTTATGTGTTGCCTTCGATAAGGTGTGATGTGTTGCCTTCGAGAACCTCAGGCAACACGTATACACATAAAAAAAACCTTTGCCAATTATTTTGACAAAGGTTTTATGTGACCTCGGCAGGGTTCGAACCTGCAACCAACGGAGCCGAAATCCGTCATTCTATCCAGTTGAACTACGAAGCCTTTTTTTTAGAGTATAGAAAAAAGAGTATAGAAAATAGAAGTGTACTACTTAATCTGATGTCTATTTTCTTTTCTCTATATTCTATTTTCTATTTTTAAACCAATAATTTCTTAACAATTGTAGAAATGGTTTTTCCTTCTGCTTGTCCGCCAATTTGTGTTGCGGCTAAGCCCATAACTTTTCCCATTGCTGCAATACCTGATGCGCCGGTTTCTGCAATTATTTTAGCAACAATTGCTTCTACTTCTGCTTCTGATAATTGTGCAGGTAAAAACTTTTCGATAACTGCAATTTGCGCCAATTCTGGTTCGGCTAAATCGGCACGGTTTTGTGCTGTAAAAATTTCGTAACTGTCTTTACGCATTTTTACTAATTTTTGTAAAATTTTAATTTCGTCTGCTTCCGTAATTTCTTCTTTAGAACCTGAAGCCGTTTGCGCTAATAATATTTCTGATTTAATAGCACGTAATGCTTCAAGAGCCACTGTATCTTTGGCTCTCATCGCTTCTTTCATACTATCCATAATTTGTGTAGCTAAGCTCATATATTTTGAATTTAATTGTTTTGTGTAATTGTTATGCGAAAGTAATAAAAAATCCCGACTCGTTACTAACTTGTCGGGATTTAATAGTATTTGGTTTGTTTCTTTTTGATTAATCTACATTGTCATGTAAAAAAGAATTGTTTGAACGCAATTGCATGTCGTCATTACTATCCATTCCTAAAGACATACGCGATGGCGGGTTTTGGTTTGGCATACTCGTAACGTCTAATCCTAAACGACGAAAAGCAGGTTCCTTTTCTAAATCGTCAATACGATTTGGATTGTTAAACTTATGATTGAAGTTTTTCAATTTGCTTTTACGTTCTTCTGCTCTTGATTTTAATATTTCTTCAATTGTCATTTCCACTGGTGAAACGCCATCAAAGTTAAAATTAGGATCGAAACTAATTGGTGCTGCAACTGGCTCTGATTGTTTGATTGTGAAATTAATTTCTTCATCAATTGGCTCTGCTGCTACTTGAACTGCTGCTGCAGGTTCAAACGTTTCTTCAATTTCTTCTTCTAATGTATATTTTATTATTCCTTCTACTCCAAGTTCGGTAACTGGATAAAACTGAACGGCTTCGTTTACTTTGATGTCTTTTGTTTCTTCGCTTAATTCGAATACCACTGTGTTTTGTGTAGTTTCTGCTTTGGTATCAAACAAATCTAAAGAAAAGTTGAAATCATCCATACCTACAACAAATTCAGGATCTATCACTTCAATTTCTCTTACTGAGTTTGAAATGATTTCAAATTCTTGTACCGGTTGAACGGTTTCTACAACAGGTTGTGCTACTGGAGCTGCTGTATTGTATACAGGCGCCGCCACAACTGGTGTTTGAAATTCTGCAGATACATTTTCAAAAAATACATCTAAATTTTTAATATAGTCTGTTGTTGGAATTAAATCTGAAACAGGAGCTGTAACAACTTGTGGTTGTTCTACTTCAAAATCATTTAAATCAAAAACAATTTTAGTTACTGGTTCAGCTGGCGTTTCGATAGGTGCTGCGGCTTCAACAGTTTCAACTTTTGCGAAAGGCTCCTCAAAAGAAATAGTTGGAGTTGCCACCGCATTTGGTGTTAAATTATGTTCTACTTTTTGCTCCCCATCTAAAGAATGAATAATCTTTTTTGGTTCTGCATTTACGATTTCTATTTGTTGTTCGATATTAAATCCTGTAGCAATAACGGTTACCGAAATAGAATCGCCTAACTTTTCATCTTCACCAATTCCCATGATGATGTTTGCGTTATGCCCTGCTTCGGATTGAATGTATTCGTTAATTTCACTAATTTCATCAATAGTAATTTCATCAGAGCCAAATGTGATAAGCAACAACACATTTTTAGCACCTGTAATTTTATTATCGTTTAATAATGGAGAATCTAATGCAGATTGAATCGCAATTCTTGCTCTATCCGCACCTGAAGCAACATAAGATCCCATTATGGCTGTTCCGCTATCACTTAAAACTGTTTTAGCATCTTTTAAATCAATATTCATGGTTAAGTGATTGGTAATCACTTCTGCAATACCTTTTGAAGCTGTAGCTAACACTTCATCGGCTTTAGAGAAACCTGCTTTAAAACCAAGATTTCCGTATACTTCTCTTAATTTGTTATTATTGATAACAATTAATGAATCTACTTGTTTTCTTAATCTTTCCACACCTTCCATAGCTTGGTCGTAGCGATTTTTACCTTCAAACTGAAAAGGAATAGTAATAATTCCTACGGTTAAAATCCCTCTTTCTTTTGCCAATTGAGCAATTACTGGCGCAGCACCTGTACCGGTACCACCACCCATACCAGCTGTAATAAATACCATTTTAGTATTTACATCAAGCATTTTCTCAATTTCTTCAATGCTTTCTAATGCGGCTTGTTGACCGATTTCTGGCTTTGCTCCTGCCCCTAAACCTTCTGTTAGGTTTACACCTAATTGAATTTTGTTAGGCACTGGGCTTGTTTGAAGGGCTTGTGAGTCGGTATTACACACCACGAAATCAACGCCAATGATTCCTTGTCTGAACATGTGGTTAATGGCATTACTACCACCGCCACCTACTCCAATTACTTTAATTACGTTTGATTGATTTTTTGGTAAATCAAAAGTAAAGTTTCCAAATTCGTTGTTGCTTTCCATATATTTGGCTTTGTTTTTTTTGTGTTATTTGCTACTAATAACCTTATTCTACATTATCTAAAAACTCTTTAATTTTCCCTAAAAGGTTATTAAAGTCGTATTTCTTTTTTCTTTCTGTTGGTTCTTTTTCAACCGTTGTTGACGTAGTTTCTTCCGCTACTACTTCATTTGCTACACTTTCCTCAACCACTGGTGCTTGTGGAGTTACTACAACTGGTTCAGGGATTTTCATCTCTACAAACGGAGTTGCACTATTGGTTTGGTTACGTAAACTTTCCATAACTAAACCTACTGATGTAGCGTATAATGGACTCGATAATTCTTCGCTTGAATTTCCTGCCAAATGCTCGTTTGGATATCCTATTCTGGTGTCCATTCCTGTAATGTATTCTACTAATTGTTTAATATGTTGTAGTTGCGAACCACCACCTGTTAACACAATCCCTGCAATTAATTTTTTCTTCGGCTCGTCGTGTCCGTATAATTTTATTTCAGCGTATACTTGTTCAATAATTTCCACTACTCTGGCGTGAATAATTTTTGACAAGTTTTTTAATGAAATTTCTTTTGGTTCACGACCTCTTAATCCAGGAATAGAAACAATTTCGTTATCTTTATTTTCTCCTGGCCAAGCCGATCCGAAACGTGTTTTTAATAATTCAGCTTGTTTTTCGATAATAGAACAGCCTTCTTTAATGTCTTCTGTAATCACATTTCCTCCGAAAGGAATTACAGCAGTATGACGAATTACACCATTTTTGAAAACGGCTAAATCTGTTGTACCACCACCTATATCGATAAGTGCTACACCGGCTTCTTTTTCTTCTTCACTTAAAACGGCATCAGCTGAAGCTAAAGGTTCTAAAGTTAATCCTGTTAATTCTAAACCTGCGTTTTTAACACAACGTCCTAAATTTCTGATAGAAGCGGCTTGTCCTACTACAATATGAAAACTTGATTCAACTCTTGCCCCATACATTCCAACAGGTTCTAAAATTTCTGATTGGCCATCAATTTTAAATTCTTGAGGTAAAGCGTGAATAATTTCTTCACCAGGAAGCATTGATAAATTTTGAACTTGACATGTTAATTGTTCAATATCATATTCTCCAATTACTTCTTCTGGATTTTTTCTACTGATATAATCGGTATGTTGTATACTACGTATGTGTTGTCCTGCGATACCAACTACTACATCATTAATTCGATATCCCGAATTATTTTCTGCTTCTGAAATAGCTGCCTGAATAGATTGAATGGTTTGCGTAATGTTATTGACTACACCTCTGTGCACCCCTAAACTTTTAGATTTCCCTACCCCAAGGATTTCCAGCTTACCGTACTCATTTTTCTTGCCGATCATTGCTACAATCTTTGTTGTACCAATGTCTAAACCTACTGCAATACTTTCTTTGTTCATCATCTATTCATTATTTTGAACACACTACCTGTTGTGTGAAAATTAAATTTATTGATTTGTACTTTTCAATTATCGAATCTTTCGATGCGAATTGATAAAACGCTTTGTAATTTTTAAACTTTTTATCAATTAAAATTGGCTTTCCAAAATTTATATCGTAATCATGTTCTCTTGTTAGCATGTTCATGCTTCCGTTTTCCTGAATCGTGATTGCTATGATATGTTTTTTTAAAAATTCATCTTTTTCAATGGTCTTAAAAGTTTCTATGAAACCTTTTTTAAATTCGCCTTCAATATTTCCTTGAACAATAGGAACTCTTGATGAAAAATTATTCGACAATTGAAAAATACTACCATTTTTATCAACATATAAAACACGATTATTATTAACAACTCTTGCGACTGGGGACTTCTGCAAAACTTTAGTTATTAACATACCGTCTTCTGAAATAAATACTTCAGCATTTTCGATAAATGATTGCTTTTTTAGGGCACTTTCCAAATCTTTCAAATCTACTTTATCTTTTTGAATTGAGGAAGTCCCTCCCAAATTTTGTATTAACAAGTTATTAACCATTTCATTTGTTAAAAACATTTTGTTATTACCCTGAAACTCAACTTGTATTTTAGCAATTTTCTTGTTTTGGCTTCTGCTTTTTGTGAAAGAAAACAGAAAAATCAACACAAAAAGCATCAATACTAACCGAATATTTTGCCAATTAATTTTTTTCATTTAGTACTTTTTTTATGTCCTTTACCATTTCACCAATATCTCCTGCACCAATTGAAATATATACATCTGCATCGGAATTTTTAAAGTATGTTAATAACTTTTCTTTGGTTACTAACTGTTTATTTTTGTTAGTGATTTTTTCTAATAACCAACTTGAATTTACACCTTCAATAGGCAGTTCTCTTGCTGGATAAATTTCCAATAACAATATTTCGTCAAACTGCGACAAACTTTCTGCAAAACCATCAACAAAATCTTTTGTTCTACTAAACAAATGAGGTTGAAAACAAGCAATTATTTTTTTGTTTGGATACAATTCTCTAACCGCTTGATGCACTGCATTTATTTCGGTAGGATGATGTGCATAATCATCAATATAAACTAATTTTTCGTTTCTTATTTGAAATGAAAAACGACGTCTTACACCTTGAAATGTAGCTAATGCATTACTTATTTTGTCATTTGAAATACCGTACGATTTTGCCATAGCAAAAGCCAATAAAGCATTTGTTAAATTGTGATGACCTGGTAAGCCAAATTTTATATTTTCAATTAATTCCGTAGCGGTTTTTACATCAAAAACATAAAAACCATTTTCAATTCTTATGTTTTGAGCAACGTAATCCGCGCCTACATTTACAGCAATTGTATTTCCTTCTAAAGGCAAACCTTTAATAATAAATAAATTTTCTGAAGGTACTTTTTGTGCAAATTCTTTAAATGAAGCTTCAATAGCTGCCACATCACCATAAATATCTAAATGATCCGCATCCATTGAAGTAATGCAAGACAAATTTGGATGTAAATGTAAAAACGAACGATCAAATTCGTCAGCTTCAACAACTGTAACTGTTTTTCCTGTACCGATTAAATTAGAATCGTAACCTTCAACAATTCCGCCTAAAAAAGCAGTAACATCTACACCACTTTCATACAAAATATGTCCTAAAATACTTGATGTTGTTGTTTTTCCGTGCGTACCTGCCACTGCAAAACAAAACGTATCTTTTGTAATAATGCCTAAAACTTCTGCTCGTTTTTTTACCGTAAATCCATTGTCTAAAAAGAAGTTCCATTCGGTATGATTTTTCGGAACTGCTGGCGTAATAACCACTAATGTATTTTCTGTATTTTTAAAACGTTCTGCAATTAAATTTATATTGTCTTCAAAATGAATTTGTATACCATTTTCTTGTAACTCGGAAGTTAATTGGGTTTCTGTTTTATCATAACCTGCCACATTTTTTCCAAGGAATTGAAAATAACGCGCCAAAGCACTCATTCCGATACCACCGATACCAATAAAATAGACGTTATGTATTTGATTTAAATTCATTTTATTATTGCTGTTGCACTTGTTTTACTATTTAATTAATTTTTTTATTTCTTCAACTATCGCTTTCGTGGCATTGGGTAATGCTAATCTTTTAATATTTTGTTCTAAGCTTTGTAATTTTCCTTTATCTTTAATTACTGCTTCGAAAACAATTTTAAATTCGTCATCTAGATTTGATTCTTTAATTAAAATGGCGGCACCTCTTTCTACAATTGCTTTAGCATTTTTAGTTTGATGGTCTTCTGATACATTAGGCGATGGAATAAAAATGGTTGGCTTTCCAACAATACACAACTCGGAAACTGAAGAAGCCCCAGAACGAGAAATTACCACATCAGCCGCTGCATATACCAAATCCATTCTATCAATAAAAGCCGTTACTTGCACGTTTTCTTTTTCGTTATATTTTGAATATTCGTTTAAATAATGCTTTCCGCATTGCCAAATAATTTGAAAATCTAATTGTAATAAAAAATCAAGTTCTTTTTCAATTAGTTGATTTATTCTTCTTGCACCTAAACTTCCACCTAAAATTAGAAGTGTTTTTTTAGAGGCATCTAATTTAAAATGAGCAATTGCTTCTTCTTTTTTACTGGCCACTTCCATTAGATCCTGACGAACAGGATTTCCAGTAAAATGTAATTTTTCTTTTGGAAAAAAACGTTCTAAGTTTTCGTATGCCACACAAATAGAATTGGCTTTTTTGGCTAATAATTTATTGGTAATTCCTGGATATGAATTTTGCTCTTGAATAACAGTAGGAATACCTAACATTGAAGCAACTTTTAAAACAGCACCACTTGCAAAGCCTCCAGTTCCTATAACCACATCTGGTTTAAATCTTTTTAAAATAAAAAACGATTTAAGTAAACTTGAAGCTAATTTTATTGGAAACATTGCGTTTTGAACTGTGATTTTACGTTGCAATCCAGCAATCCAAAGTCCTTCAATTTTATAACCTGCTTGCGGTACTTTTTGCATTTCCATTTTATCTTTCGCGCCTACAAACAAAAACGTAGCATCTGGAAATTGCGCTTTTAATTCGTTTGCAATAGCAACTGCTGGATAAATGTGTCCACCAGTTCCTCCGCCGCTAATGATAAATTTATTTGCCATTATTTTTTGTTTATTACTGCATTCATTGGATTTTGTCCGTTCACCAAACTGTCGCCTTGTTCTGTTTCGTTATCTTGTTTTAAAGATTCACGAATAGAATACTTCATATCATTTATTTTATGCTCGTCTTCCGAAAGGTTTTCCACATCATTTTCAGCATTCATAACTACTACTTCTCTTTCGATTAAACGTTGTAAAGCGGCTTCTTTATCTTGAAAATCTTTTAAATCAGCGGCAATTTCATCTTCTCTTTTAGTAACACTTAATATTATCCCTAAAGACAAACACGTCATCCAAATAGAAGTTCCTCCACTACTAATTAATGGCAATGGCTGTCCTGTAACTGGTAATAATTCAACCGCTACACCCATATTAATTAATGCCTGAATTATAATTGGAAAACCAAGTCCGATGATTAATAATTTCCCAAACAAATTGGTTGTTTTATTGGCTCGTATTAAAAATCTAAAAAACAACAGCATATAAAAAAACACTAAAACATATCCGCCAATTAAACCGTATTCTTCAATAATAATGGCGAAAATAAAATCGGAAGATGATTGAGGTAAAAAATTCTTTTGAATACTTTTTCCAGGTCCTACGCCATTTATTTTCCCGACTGCAATGGCTATTTTAGCATTTTCAATTTGGTATTTATCTTCATCTGGTTTATCTGAAGTGAAATTTTCAATTCTACTCACCCAAGTATTTACACGACTAAAGGTTTTGTGTTTTGGAAAAGCTTGTGCCAATAGGAAAAAAAGCGCTAATAATGCCACACCTGAAGCTAATACAATTCCTAAATATTTTAATGGATATTGACCAATGTATAACAACATAAAAACCATTGCAAACATTAAGGCTGCCGTAGAAAAATTTGATGGTAAAATAAATATTAATACCGCTCCAACTGGTATCCATATTTGAATAACTGAATCTTTAAACGTGTATTTGGTTTCGTTAATTTTTGTTAGCGTTCGAGCTACATATACCATTAAGATTGCAAAGGCAAGCGTTGAAGGTTGAAACGAAAAATTAACAAATGGAATTTCCAACCATCGACTTGCATTCGCACCACCAATGGTTTTTCCTTGTAATAATGTAAAAAGTAACGCTGGAATAATAATCCAAATAGCAAAAATGGAATATTTTTTAAACTTTTCGAAATGTAATTTATGTATAAAAAATACAATACCTAACCCTATTATTACGTGTGTACAATGTTTTAGTAAAAGGATTAATGTAGAACCTTTTCCATTACCAACTGTATATACTAAGTTTGTACTCGCGCTATATACGGGTAAAAAAGACACCAAAGCCAGTAATACAATTACAGCCCAAATGGTTTTATCTCCTTTAAGTTGGTTTATGATTTTGTTCATTTTAATTTGTTGCTTTGATTAAAAAAATCAATTATAAATTTTGTACCGCTTGTTTGAATTTACGTCCTCTGTCTTCGTAATTTTCAAATAAATCGAAACTTGCACAAGCAGGAGAAAGTAGCACCGTATCACCTTTTTCTGCCATTTTGTTTGCAATTTTTACTGCTTCAGACATAGAAGTTGTTTCTACAAACATTTCAACCAATCCTTCAAACTTATCGGCTAACTTTTTATTGTCAACTCCTAAGCAAATGATGCCTTTTACTTTTTCACGTACCAATGCCATTAACTCGTCGTAATCATTCCCTTTATCAACACCTCCAACAATCCAAACTGTTGGTGTAATCATACTATCTAAGGCAAAAAAGGTAGCGTTTACATTCGTAGCTTTCGAATCATTAATGTATTGCACATTATTAATTTTTAACACTTTTTCCAATCTGTGTTCTGCACCCTGAAAACTGGTTAAACTTTCTCTAATAGTTGCTTTTCTAATATTCATTAATTGTGCAACCGTTGTTGCAGCCATAGCGTTTTTTACGTTATGTTTTCCTTCTAAAGCAAGTTGATGAATTGGCATAGTAAATTGGTCTTCGTTTAGGTTGATACTTATTTCGTTATTCTCTGTTATGCTTCCGCCTTTAGTTAATTGTTTTGAAATTGAAAAAGGCACTTTGTTTGCTTTTGTTTGATGTGAGGCAAACCAATTTGAAATGGCTTCGTCATCTTCATCATAAATTAAATAGTCTGTTTCTGTTTGATTCATTGTTATTCTGAACTTTGAATCGATATATAAATTATAATCGTAATTGTATCTGTCCAAATGATCTGGACTAATATTCAAAATAATCGCTATATCTGGCTTATAATTTAGTATTCCGTCTAATTGAAAACTACTTAATTCTAACACATAACAATCGTGTTTGTTTTCGGCAACTTGCCAAGCAAAACTTTTTCCAATATTTCCTGCTAAACCTACATTTAAACCGCCTTGTTTTAGGATGTGATAGGTTAGCAAGGTTGTGGTAGTTTTACCATTACTTCCAGTAATTCCGATTGTTTTTGCAGTAGTAAATGGCGCTGCAAATTCAATTTCCGAAATCACGGGAATATTTTTTTCAAGTAACTTTTTTACTATAGGCGCTTTATCTGGTATCCCAGGACTTTTCATTACTACATCGGCATTCAGAATTAAATCTTCTGTGTGCTTTTCGTCTTCCCAAGCAATTGCATTAATACTAAGAACTTCTTTATAATTTTCTTTTATTTTTCCAAAATCGGACACAAAAACATCGTATCCTTTTTTCTTTCCCAGAATAGCTGTTCCAACACCGCTTTCTCCGCCACCTAATACAACCAATCGCATATTATCTTAATTTTAAAGATACAAGTGAGAAAATTGCTAGAATTATAGCTACAATCCAAAAACGTGTTACGATTTTACTTTCGTGATAACCTTTTTTCTGATAATGATGATGTAAAGGCGACATTAAGAAAATACGACGACCTTCGCCAAATTTCTTTTTGGTATATTTGAAATAGGCTACTTGTAACACCACTGAAAAGTTTTCCGCTAAGAAAATTCCACATAAAACAGGAATCATTAATTCTTTACGAACTGCGATTGCAATTACTGCGATAATTCCCCCGATAGTCAAACTTCCTGTGTCGCCCATAAATACGGTTGCTGGATAGGTGTTGTACCATAAAAATCCAATAAGTGCTCCTACAAATGCGGCAATATATATGGTCATTTCACCCGAATTTGGGATGTACATAATATTTAAATAGTTAGAGAAAATAATATTTCCCGATACGAAGGTGAAAATACCTAAAACCAATACGGAAATGGCCGAAGTACCTGCCGCTAAACCATCGATTCCATCGGTTAAGTTAGCACCATTTGAAACCGCAGTAATGATGAAAATAACTACTGGAATAAAAATTAACCAAGCCCAATTTTGATAATCATCACCCATAAATGATAGTAATTCCGCATAATCAAACGTGTTATTTTTCATAAATGGAATAGTCGTTTCCATTGATTTCACTTCAGGTGAAGTAGTTTTAATTACTGTTTCTATTCCTTGCTTTCTTAAAACAACATCTTCTTTTATTGTTACGCTTGGATGAAAATATAAGGTAGCCCCTACTATGATTCCTAAACCAATCTGACCTATTACTTTAAACTTACCTTTTAAACCTTCTTTATCTTTTTTGAAAACTTTAATATAATCGTCTAAAAAACCAATACTTCCCATCCAAATAGTTGTCACCAAAAGCAAAATGATATAAATGTTATCTAATTTTGCCAATAGCAAAACCGGAACCAGCGTAGCTAAAATAATGATTAAACCACCCATAGTTGGCGTTCCTGCTTTTTGCACTTGCCCATCTAAACCTAACTCACGAACAGTTTCACCCACTTGTTTGTTTCGTAAATAGTTGATAATTCTTTTTCCATATATGGTAGAAATTAACAACGATAAAATAACCGCAATCCCAGAACGGAACGTGATATATTGAAACAAACCTGCACCTGGCAAATTGTAAGCTTCGTCTAAGTATTTAAAGATGTAGTATAACATAATTTTTGGGTTTAAAAGGTTAAAAGTTTATGAGTTTAAAAGGTTTTGGCAAGTTTATCCGCATCAATTACACTCCTTACTATTCACTCTTTACTTTTTACTATTTTTCTAATTGTTTTAATATTTCTTGTACGATTTGCATATCGTCAAAATCCTGACGGACTCCGTTTATTTCTTGATAGGTTTCGTGGCCTTTTCCTGCAATCAGAATAATGTCGCCTGAATTTGCCATTTGACAAGCGGTTTTTATGGCTTGTTTTCTATCTAAAATAGCTACTGTTTTTTTATAATTCTGAGCCTCTACTCCTACTTCCATTTCATCAATTATGGTTTGAGGATTTTCGGTTCTTGGATTGTCTGAAGTAAAGATGGCTTTATCGCTAAAAGAAGCAGCAATATTTGCCATAATTGGTCGTTTCGTTTTATCTCTATCGCCACCACAACCTACGATGGTAAATAATTGTTCGTTTTTAGTACGAATATTTTCTATTGTTTTCAGCACGTTTTCTAACGCATCTGGCGTATGTGCGTAATCGACAATTGCTGTAATTTTGGTAGCAGAAACCACAAACTGAAAACGACCTGAAACACTTTCTAATTCAGACAATAATCGTAATGCTTCTGTGCTTTCTATTCCTAATTCGAGTGCAACACCGTAAATGGCTAAAATATTATATGCGTTAAACGAACCAATTAGTTTCGTCCAAACTTCTTCGTTATTGATTTTTAAAACCAATCCCGTTAATTGATTTTCTAATATTTGTGCTTTAAAATCAGCATACGTTTTTAAGGCGTAAGTTTTTTTTCTTGCTGCCGTATTTTGAAACATAACTTCGCCATTTTTATCATCAACATTTGTGATAGCAAAAGCAGATTTTGGCAATCCATCGAAAAATGATTTTTTTACATCTCTATATTCTGCAAAAGTTTCGTGATAATCTAAATGGTCGTGAGATAAATTAGTAAACACACCACCTTCAAAATGTAAAGATTCGGTACGTTTTTGATGAATTCCGTGTGAGGAAACTTCCATAAAACAGAATTCGCAACCTACCGCAACCATTTCATCCAAATATTTATTAATAGTTAGCGAGTCAGGCGTAGTATGAGTCGCTTTATATTCTACCTCATCAACCATAATTTTTACGGTTGACAATAATCCTACTTTGTATCCTGCTTTTTTAAACATTTGATACAATAATGAGGCAATTGTAGTTTTTCCATTGGTACCTGTAATCCCAACTAATTTTAGTTTTTCTGACGGATTATCGTAATAATTTGCTGATAAAAAGGCTAAAGCTTGATTAGAATTTTGCACCTTCACATACGTGCAATTATCTGATAATGTAGTTGGTAAAACTTCACAAACGATAACCGATGCACCTAAAGAAATGGCTTTGTCAATAAATTGATGTCCGTCTGAAAGTGTACCTTTAATTGCTACAAAAACATCATTGTTAGAAACTTTTCTGGAGTCGAACTCGATTTTTTCTATAGTCAAATCAGTAGAACCGTGAACCGATTCAATGGCAACTTTATATAATATGTCTTTTAACTGGCTCACGATAATTCTATTGTAATGATTTGATTTTTCTTGAATGTTTCACCTGGATTAATGGATTGTTTTTTTACTTTTCCAACTCCAATAAATTTTACTTTAAACCCTAAATTTTCTAATAAAGAAACCGCATCCATTCCTGCCATTCCTTTTACGTTTGGCACTTTGTTTGTGTTTCCTTGAGATTTTTTTTCAAATTCGCTGTATAAAGCTTCTTGTTTTTTACTTTTTAATTTGATGTCAGTAAACTTATTTGTGTTTGGAACATCTGTAAATATTTTTTGCGCAATACGTTTAAAAACTGGTCCCGCTACATCAGCTCCATAATATCCTTTTGACTTATCTGGATTATGCACCACAACTATGCAAGAATATTTTGGTTGATCTGCAGGAAAATAGCCCACAAAAGAAGACGCATAAGACATTTCTGCTTTACTATAGTTTACTTGAGCAGTTCCTGTTTTACCAGCCATTGAAAAATCGGCAGAATACAAACTTTTACCTGTCCCGTTTTTAACCACATTTTCCAATACTTTTCTAACTTTTAGTAAAGTTTCATCAGAACATATTTTCGGATTAATTACCTCAGGATCGTACTTTTTAATGGTTTTACTCCACTCTTTTATTTCGCTTACAAAAATTGGTTTTACCATTTTACCATCATTTGCTACCGCATTATACAAGGAAAGTGTTTGTAAAGGCGTCATAGAAACACCATATCCAAATGCCATCCAAGGCAACGTGGTGCCATACCAATTTTTAGCTCCTGGTTGTGGAATTACTGGTTGTCCTTCTCCTTTGATTTGTAAACCCTGTTTTTTATTTAATCCGTAACTGTTGATTCTATTGATAAATTGCCAAGGATTATTTTTATAGGCCTGATAAGTTGCTTGTACTAAAATGGTGTTTGATGACACTTCAAAACCTTTTGCTAATGAGGCAATTCCGTATCCGTGATGATTTGAATCTTTTACTGGTCTGCCTTGAATCGTAACTATACCACCATTTGAATTATAAACAGAACTGGTATCTGCTTTTTTATCATCAATTAAGGCAATTAAATCCATTAATTTAAAGGTAGAGCCCGGTTCGTGAGATTCCGTTAGTGCATAATTTTGAGTTTCGAAATACGAACCATCTTCCGATTTTCCTAAATTTGAAATGGCTTTTATGTAACCCGTGTTGGTTTCCATAACCACTACACATCCGTGGTCTGCTTTATAAAACTCTAATTGTTTTAAAAGTGCGTGATGTGCGATATCTTGAATAAAAACATCAATAGTTGAAATTACATCGTACCCGTCAACTGGATCTAATTCATTAATATCAGAAATAGGTTTCCATTGATTTTTTGCAATTTTTTGCATCCAATGGTGGCCGTTTGTTCCGTTTAAATATTTACGAAACGCATATTCTAAACCTTTACCTTGATTGCCATCGCGTTCATAACCTATCGTTCTGTTTGCAATTAATCCAACAGGATGTTTACGAACGGTTTGCTGCTCGGCAATAATTCCGCCTTTATTTGCTCCCAACTTAAATAACGGGAACTCTTTTACGCGCATATATTCAGTAAACGTTAATTTTTTAGCAACTAAAAAATACCTGTTTTTAGTGTTTTTTGCTTTTCTTAAATCTCTTTGAAATTCGCCAGATGATTTTCCTACAAGTTTTGCAAGTGAATCTGACAAGGCAACATAATATTTTTCAAAATTTTCTTCAGATGGTGTCACCGCATCAAAACGGATGGTATATTCAGGAACTGAAGTAGCTAATAAACTTCCATCTGATGAGTAAATATTTCCTTTATTGGCAGGAATTTCGAAATTTTTAACGGTGCGTTGTTTGGCTAATTTTCTATAATAATCGCCACCTACCCACTGTATATTAAATAGTTTTATAGCAATCGCAAACGCAAACGCAACAACGCAAACCACCACAAATGCCAGTCGGTAAGAAATTATATTGTCGTTTTTTATTGCCATATTTTTAATTTATCTATAAAACTTTTTTCTTCAGGTTTACGTATTACAATTTTTTTTGGTGGAACAGTAGACGGCAAAATTTGTCTTGCTTCCATTTTTTTTGAAACGGTGGATTCCATTTTTAATTTCATTAGTTCAGAACGTGTATCTACAAATTTCGAACGTAACTCTTTCACTTCATTTGTTAAACTCGTAATCCTATAATTTTTTTCATCGTAGTTATGATTGAAATACACCATTAACATAGCCAATGAAAAAACGAAAATTATAAATTTCCAAGTTTTTAGCGCATCATCATCAATTAAGAATTTTGCTTTTAATAGACTATATATACTGCTTTCTTTTGCCATTATTTTTTTTCTGCTACACGAAGTTTTGCACTTCTAGCTCTATTGTTTATTTCTATTTCTGCGGCTGAAGGCACAATTAATTTTTCAATACTTTTAAAAGGCACTTCAAAATTTCCAAAAAAATCGCGTTCTGGTTCGCCTTCAAACATACCGTTTCTTATGAATCGTTTTACTAATCTGTCTTCCAATGAATGATACGAAATAACACTTAATCTTCCTCCAGACACCAATAATTCTTCCGTTTGCATTAAAAATTCTTTCAATACTTCAATCTCTTGATTTACTTCTATACGAATGGCTTGATAAATTTGAGCTAAAATTTTATTTGCTTTATGCCCTGGCAAAAAACGAGACAAAACTTCTTTTAGTTGCTCAGAATTTTTAATTTTCTTATCTGCTCTTGCGGCTACAATTACGTTTGCCATAGCGCCGCCATTTTTCAATTCACCAAAATCAACAAAAACGCGTTTTAGTTCAGTTTCTGCATAATCGTTTACCACTTCATAAGCAGAAAGTGTATCATTCTGATTCATTCTCATATCTAAAGCGGCATCAAAACGAGTAGAAAAACCTCTATCTGCCACATCGAATTGATGAGAAGAAACTCCGAAATCACCCAAAATTCCATCTACTTGCTTTACGCCGTGAAAGCGTAAGAACCTTTTAATAAATCTGAAATTCTCATTAATTAAAATAAATCGTTCATCATCTATTGCATTTGCTAACGCATCTGTATCTTGATCAAAACCAAACAATTTTCCGTTTGGCCCTAAATGCTTCATAATTTCTCTTGAATGTCCGCCGCCGCCAAAAGTGACATCAACGTAAATTCCGTCAGGTTTAATATTTAAACCCGCAACTGTTTCTTTTAAAAGTACTGGGTTATGATATTCCATCTTCCTCTTCATTTTGGTTACCCATTACTTCTTCGGCTAAATCTGCAAAATCAACCATTGCGTGATCTAATGCAGATTCGTATAAATTTTTATCCCAAATTTCAATTATCGAAACAGCAGATGACAATACAATATCTTTATCTATTTTAGAAAACAACACTAAATCTTTCGGGATTAACAACCTACCTGTTGCATCAATTTCAACCATTCTAACACCAGCAGTAAATGCTCTAATGAAATCGTTATTCTTTTTTACAAAGCGATTTAACTTATTGATTTTCTGCATGACTTTATTCCATTCCTTCATTGGATACAATTCCAAGCAAGGCTGAAATACAGAACGTTTCAATACAAAACCTTCTTCAAAATTACCCAGTTGTTTTTTTAGAGGCGCAGGTACCATTAACCTTCCTTTTGCATCAACTTTGCACTCGTATGTTCCTAAAAATGTATTCAACTTTTATAAATGAATTATTATTGAGACAAATTTAAAAAATATTTTACCACTTTTTACCACAAAATACCACTTTGTTAATAAGTTTTTGATTAAAATAGTTTGAAATACCACTTATGTACTGAAAATACTGATAATTACAAAGAATTTAAGTTTTTAACGATTAAATAAATTGTTGAAAAAACATTAAAAATTCCAGTATTAATTTTCAAAACAAATTGAAAATTAGAGTTTTAGCTTGGAAACAATTTAATAATCTGAATTATGAAAAAAATGTGAAAAAAAAATGTATTTTTGTACGTATTAGATAGTTGAACACGAAGACGTTTTTATGATAAAGAAAGAAAAAAAATATACGTATTTTGAATCAGGTGAAGGCACACCAATAATTGTGTTACATGGTTTGATGGGCGGCTTAAGTAATTTTGACGGAGTGGCTAATTTTTTTCCAAGTAAAGGATACAAAGTAATTATTCCTGAATTGCCGATTTATACGCAAAGTTTATTAAAAACTAATGTGAAAGCATTTGCCAGATATGTTAAAGACTTTATTGTTTTCAAAGGATTAGAACGTGTAATTTTGGTAGGAAATTCGTTAGGTGGACATATTGGTTTGTATTTTACGAAACAATATCCTGAATTAGTTAGAGGATTAGTAATTACTGGAAGTTCGGGATTATACGAAAGCGCCATGGGAGAAAGTTACCCTAAACGTGGAGATTATGAATACATTAGAAAAAAAGCGGAAGACGTATTTTATAAGCCTGAAGTGGCAACAAAAGAAATTATTGATGAAGTTTTTGCTACCGTAAACGACCGAATTAAATTGTTAAAAACTTTAACTATTGCCAAAAGCGCCATTCGTCATAATATGGCTAAAGATTTACCAAAAATGCATGTGCCAACTTGTATTATTTGGGGAAAACAAGATAAAGTAACGCCGCCAGAAGTAGCTGAAGAATTTAAAAAACTGCTTCCAAATTCTGAATTATATTGGATAGACAAATGTGGTCATGCCGCTATGATGGAAGAACCAGATCAATTTAATGATTTGTTATTTAATTGGCTTAGCGAGAAAAAATTATAAATTATGGAAAAATCTATTGAAAATAATTTAGAAAATATAAAATCAATATTTGCAAAATACAACGCAAAAAGTGCTTATATTTTTGGGAGTATGACAAAAAACAACCATCACGCAAAAAGTGATGTTGATTTTTTATTTAGTTTCTATGATGATTTAGATTACGAAACGTATGCTTTAAACTATTTTAGTCTCTTAAACGAATTGGAAGTTTTATTACAAAAACCAATAGAATTAGTAGCTGAAAAAACATTAAAAAATAAATACCTGATTGAAAGTATAAACGAAAGTAAATTTCAAATTATATGACGACTAGAGAAGAAAAAAAATTACTTTTGGACATTGTTGATTGTATTATTTCTATTGATGAGCATTTGGAAAATCGAAGAATTTTAGAGGAATATCTAGCAAGCAAAACTAAAAGAAGAGCCGTAGAAAGAGAATTAGAAATAATTGGAGAAGCTATGTCTAAACTTTTAAAAATAAACCCAAAAATAAAAATATCTTATTCTAGAACTATAGTTGACTTGCGAAATAAAGTAATACATGCCTATGATAGTGTTGACGATATTTTAATTTGGAAGATAATTATGAAAGATTTACCATTATTATTATCCGAATCAAATAACTTATTAAATGAAAATTAATACCGCCGAATTTGTAGTTAGTAATTCCGAAGTGGAAAAATGTCCAAAAGACAGAATTCCAGAATATGCTTTTATTGGACGATCTAATGTTGGAAAATCATCGTTAATTAATATGATTACTAACCATAAAAACCTTGCTAAAACTTCTGGAAGACCTGGTAAAACCCAATTAATCAACCATTTTTTAATTAACAAAAACTGGCATTTAGTAGATCTACCTGGTTATGGATACGCCAAAGTTTCAAAAACCACAAAAGCAAAATTTCAACAATTTATTACTGATTATTTCGAAAGTAGAGAACAACTTATTTGTGCGTTTGTTTTGGTAGATATTAGACACGAACCACAAAAAATTGATACGGAATTTATTGAATATTTGGGCGAAAGTGAAATTCCGTTTTGTATTGTTTTTACAAAAGCAGACAAATTAGGAAAAACGCATATTCACAAACACGTGGAAGCGTATAAGAAAAATTTATTAGCCAACGATTGGGCAGAAATGCCACAATATTTTATTACATCAGCCGAGAGTGCTTTAGGTAAAGAAGAAATTTTGACTTATATAGATGAAGTAAATCAGAACTTGTTTACAGGATCTGATTTTTAATATAAGTATGCGGATTTTCGGATTATTATAATTTATTAAACCCTTCTAAAATTTAAAAATCTTGAAGGGTTTTTTATTTATTTTAACAACAACGAATGTTGCGTCATGGCTTCTGGCTGAGGAATTCCCATTAAGTCTAAAATTGTTGGGGCAACATCTCCTAAAACGCCTGATTGAATTTGTATTTTATCGTTATCTACTAAAATTACAGGTACTGGATTGGTTGTATGTGCCGTATTTGGCGAACCATCTGGATTTATCATGGTTTCGCAATTTCCGTGATCTGCAATTACGATTGTAGTGTACTGATTTGCTAAAGCTGTTTCTATAATTTCTTTTACGCAAACATCAACGGCTTCACATGCTTTTATAGCTGCTGACATACTTCCTGTGTGACCAACCATATCGCCATTTGCGAAATTTAAACACACAAAATCAACTTCTCCTTTTTGTAATTCAGGTACTAAAGCATCTTTCAATTCGAAAGCACTCATTTCGGGTTGTAAATCGTAAGTGGCTACTTTTGGGGAGTTTTTTAATATTCGAGATTCTCCATCAAACGGTTCCTCTCTTCCACCAGAAAAGAAAAAAGTTACGTGTGGATATTTCTCTGTTTCTGCAATTCTGATTTGTTTTTTTCCTGATTTGGAAAGTACTTCTCCTAAGGTTTCAGTAATATTATCTTTATCATAAATAACGTGTACATTAGTATAGGTGTCGTCATAATTGGTTAACGTAACATAATACAATGGTAATTTGTGCATATTTTGTTCATGAAAATCGGTTTGCGAAAGCGCCTCGGTTAATTCTCTTCCTCTATCCGTACGGAAATTAAAGAAAATTACTACATCTTCAGGCTGAATAACTTGTCCTTCTTCAGAAAATAAAGGCTGAATAAATTCATCTGTTACGTTTTCATCATAACTTTTTTGAATACTTTCTGCGAAATTTGATGATTTTTCACCAATTCCTTTCACTAACAAATCATATGCTAATTTTACACGTTCCCAACGTTTGTCTCTATCCATTGCGTAATATCTACCAATTACTGATGCTAATTTAGCCGGAGTATTCGATAGAAAATTTTGTAAATCTTGTATATATTTTTTTCCAGATTTTGGATCTACATCTCGCCCATCTGTAAAAGCATGAACAAACATATTTGTTACACCATTTTCCTGAGCTGCTTCAATTAAGCCTCGCAAATGTGATGTATGAGAATGCACGCCGCCATCTGAAACCAACCCTAAAAAATGAACGTTTTTATGATTTGACTTTGCGTAATTAAACGCATCAAGTAAAGGTTTTTCGTTTTTTAATGTATGGTTTTTAACTGCTAAATTAATTTTAGCTAAATCTTGGTATACAATACGACCTGCACCTAAATTCATATGACCTACTTCTGAATTTCCCATTTGACCTTCGGGTAAACCTACGTGAAGTCCATCTGTACGCAATTCGGCATTTGGATAGTTTTTATATAACGAATCTATAAATGGTGTATTGGCATTATCTATGGCTGAAACTTTAGGGTCTGGAGAATGTCCCCAACCATCTAAAATCATTAAAATTACTTTTTTGTTCATCAGTGTTGTATTTAAGTTACGAAGTTACTGATTTTTTAAACGCCGACTCAAAAAAGTTAGTAACGAAAAGGTTTTCTTAATTTAATTGTAGAAAAATAATAGTATTATTTTAGAGCATTTTTGGCTTGATTATAATCAATAAAATATCGAATACTGATAGAAAATGTATGATTTAAATCTTCATGATTAAACACTTTCTTGATATTATTAACTAAATTTTTATCTATCATGTTTTCAAAAATACCAGAATTATTTCGGAATAAAAATGACATTTGACTTCCAGGTGCAAACCACCAACTATAAGACAAATCAAAGTTCCATAAATTTAAATTTTGATTGGCATTATCTGTGTAAGTATACGCTTCAGTATAACCATTTTCTAACAATTTATAGTAGGAGTTGTTTTCAGAAAACGACCAATAATGTCTTAGTTTTAATCCAAAATTCATTTTTGCAGTTATAGAATATTTTCCTTCTAAACTCGTTTCTAAGGTTTGATTGTCTCTTTTTGCGAAAATAATATCATTTCCTACTCGATCTACGCGACCTAAATCTTGGTATTCATTGAAGAAATTATTTCTATAAATTAAAGTGAATTTATCATTAAAACGATATCTCGGACTCACATCAATACCCCAATACCACCAACCTTTAGTTTCTGTAATACCAATATTCGGATTGATGTCAAACGCGAATTTATTGTTGTAGTTGGTCGAAACAAAACCCCACATACCATAATATTTTGGAAAAATCACAAATCTGCCTTCAGCTTGTGGATTGTAAAAATTATATCTTTCAAACGGATTTAAATCGACACCTAAACCTGCGGAATGATTTTTTTTATTGGATAAATTTAAATTGATATTAAAATTTTGCTCTTGGAGGTAGTTCGTCGCTTTATCAAATTGCACATACGTATTAAAATTTATCCTAAATGAGTTTAATTTTTCTGTGGATTGTAGTAGTCTGTAATTCGCATTAGCACTAATGGAATAATAATTGGTTTGAAAATTAACACCTAAATCATTATTGTCATATTCCTTTGAAACATATTCTCCAAAAACCGAAAATCTCAATTTTCCAGAGGTTTCACCAAATCCTAAATTAGCCATAATACCATTTTTATTCTGCAAATTGGCATAATTATTTACATAACTATATTTTAGGGCACCATTTAAATTGAAGGTATTCTTTTTGGTATTTAAATCGAAAGTTGTAGCGGTAACATTAGCATCTCTAAAGTTTCCATTTCGAGTTACGTTTGTATTAATTAATGATACAGAAGAATTTCCATTAAAACGCTGATCTAAAACTAATACATTATAATTGGCAATAGGTTCAACGGTTTCTGTTCTGATATTTCCAGTATTTACATCTCGAATAACTACATCTGTTTTTTTAGTAACTGTATTTAAAAAACCAACGCCTAATCCTTCTTTAGTTCGACCTGAAACTTTAACGGCATTGACCAAATCAATTGTGTTTGGAAAATCTAAAACTTCTTCCGTTTCTGAAATTTCTGGATATTTACTAGCGCGTTGCCCAATTCTTCTTGAATAAAACAATCCGCCTTTATTAAATAAATCGGTTCCTTCTGTAAAAAATGGTCTGTTTTCATTTAATATTTGTTCAAAAGGCCCTAAATTCAAAATTTTATTATCAAATCTGGTTTGACCAAAATCAGGAATCAAAACCATATCTAATGTAAATGCGTCGGTCAATCCGTATTTTAAATCTAACCCGCCTTTTATGGTTCCGAATGTTTTTTCTTTACCTAAACTATTTAAATAAAAAGAAGAGTATGGAATTAAAAACAAACGCGTTGGTGTATTAATTTTTTCAATACCTTTTAAAATTCCCGCTTGTTGCGTAAACGATCCCTTGCTATTATCTACAGGATTCCAAGTAAACATTTGTCGGTTTCTTCTTACTTCTCTAAAAAAGTTTATACCCCAAGTTTGTTTCTCTTCTTTTGAAAAACGAAGTGCGGCATACGGAATTTTCATTTCAACAACCCAACCAATATCTGTAATTTTAGCTTTACTTTCCCATATAGCATCCCACGAAGTGTCTTCATTTTCAGTAGTTCTTACTAAATCCATTTGTCCATCAGAAGCACTTACAAAAAAACTAAATTCTTGCTGACCATCATTGAAACCATTGATAAAAACTCCAAAAAAATCCGCTGCACGTATATCATCTCTTTCTGAAATTTCTTTTAAAATTTTACCGGGTTCATTATCATATAAAATTGCTCCTACATAAATTGCATCATCATCGTACACTACTTTTACTTCTGTACGCAGTTCTGGTAATTCTGGTTTTCCATTTTCTTGGTTAAACATAACAAAGTTTTTTGCTACTGGTACGTTTTTCCAATCTTCTTCATTAAGAGTAGCATCAATTTTTATTTGATTTTTAATTTTTATGGTACTAATTTCCTTTTTATTTTTCACTGAAGAAAATGAGTTTGTTGTTACCATTTCTTGAGCGAAAGATGACAGTTGAAATAAAAAGAATATACTAAAAATTTGAAAAAGCTTCATAAAATATTTTGTAAATAAAAATGATTAGTATAACTATTGCCAAATTTGTTTCATCATCAAATGTTAATTTTTGAAATTTATATAAATAGTGCCTGTTTAAAAAATTTCTACAATCATAAAAACCATATTATCGGCAAAACGTTAAAAAATATCGTTAAAAAACACTAATTTATTTTTTTTATTCAAAATTACAATTATATTTGTGCATCTGCAGTTAATTGTAACAACAAGATAAACAATGAATTATAAATTTTTGCCATTCCTTTTTTTAGTGTTTTTGTTAAGCTTTACAGTTAAATTGAGCCTAATAAAATCAACTTTTAATACCAATGAATTTGCAATAAATGTTGCAAATCCAATTGCTATGGTGAAAAATGAGGCTGATAATATTAAAGAAAAATCAGAATTATTATATTGTGACATTCAAACTGAAGGATTTTCGTTACCCGAATTAGAAATTTTCACAAAAGCATTTGAAGGGTACACGGCTTTAGAAGCGCAAGGGAAAATTAAAAACAACATATTAACAATTATTGATTTCTCTTTGTCTTCTACAAAAGACAGAATGTGGGTAATTGATATGGTTAACAAAAAAGTAATTTTACAAACATTAGTTTCTCACGGTATAAAATCTGGAAAAGAATTTGCAAAATCGTTTTCTAACCAAAATGAATCTAATAAAAGTAGCTTAGGTTTTTATTTAACCGGTGAAACCTATATTGGAAAACATGGTATTTCGTTAAAATTAGACGGTTTAGAATTTGGACTTAACGACAAAGCAAGGGAAAGAGCTGTCGTAATACATGGCGCTGAATATGTTTCTAAAAAATTAGCAAATAAACAAGGGTACTTAGGCAGAAGTCAAGGTTGTCCCGCTGTAGCAACAGCAATTGCTCCAAAATTAATTCAAACTATAAAAAATAAATCGGTGCTATTTATTTATCATCCTACAAGAATGTACGTTAATAAATCTAAATTAGTTTCTTAATTTATCGTACAATTTTTTATCTAAGTCGTACATATCGTCTCTAAATTGAAAACCCGAAGCGTTTAACCAACTTGTCCAATATAATAAATGTACGTAGGTTGGTTCTTTTATTTTTATGTAATAAGGTGCTTTATTTTTTTTAATTATAGTATCGATTTCATTTCCGTTTGCCCATCTTTCGTTGTCTTGTTTTATTAGAATTTTTTTAGCCAAATCTAACGGATTTTGTACCCGAACACACCCCGAACTTAATGCTCTATATGACAAATCGAAATAATCTCTGTGATTGGTATCATGTAAATACACGGAGTGATGGTTAGGAAAATTAAATTTCACAACACCTAGCGAATTATTGTACCCATGATTTTGAACATACCTATAACTTGTAGCTTTTGCCGGATTCCAATTTGATGGAGAAACAATATTGTTTTTTGCATTATAAATTAGAATTCTATTTCTGGTAAAATAACTTCTATTTGCTGCCGCTTCTACTGATAAATCTTCTTTAATTATTGTTGGCGGAACCGTCCAAGTCGGATTAAAAACAAAATTAGACAACTTCGAATCTAAAATTGGTGTCATCCTTTTTGGTTTCCCACAAACAATTTTATGTGTAGCTAAAGTATCCTGATTCTTGATAAAATGCAATGTATATTCCGGCAAATTTATTAATAAGTATTGCTCACCAAAATCTCTTGAAAACCAGCGCCAACGTTCTAAATTGGCTAAAATTTGTGAACGACGGGTTGCTACATTATAATTTAAAGCTTTAATGGTACCGTAACCAATAACTCCATCTGCTAATAAACCATGTCTTGCTTGAAATTTTTTTACGGCTTCAAACATTGAACGATCATAAATTGTAGAGTAATTTGTATTATTTTCGTCTAAATCTTTCCAATATACCAATCGCTTTTTAATTTCTTTAACTTCAATTGAAGTATCATTATATTTTAATTTTATCGTTTTTTTTAACGAATCGAAATTACTTTCTGGCATTTTATCTATAAGAACTAATGCCTCTTTTAACGAACTATAAATTGGATGATTTGGTAATAAATTTTTTATTGAAGATGCTATTTTTTTTGAAGAAATAGCTGCTTTCAAATGGTTTGCCATAGAAAGTGGTTTATCAAACAAATCCCAATTTTCATATACCTCATCAGGATTTAATTTTCCTCTATAATACTGATTACAAAGTTTATCATAGGATTGAGTTAATAAAATATCATAGGCTAATTTTTCATCTAAAGTTAACGAATCTAACCTAACTTCTAATTGAAATATTTTATTGATATTAAAATCTTGAGGGTTTAATCCTTCTTGTTTTGATTTTTCTATTTGTACGATTAAATCTTCTCTATTTTCCGCATCTACCCATATTTCATGATTGCCAAATGCAGCATAAATACTTTTAATACTGTCGGATTTATCCGACAATACATCTTCAGGAATGGCATGTATGGTGATTTTTCTGATGGTATCGTAATAATCTTCGCTTACAACAAATTCATCATCCTTACTGAGTTTGAAAGACACAATAATAACAATAATTAATACTACACTGAATAGAAAAAACTTTTTCATTCAATTAAAAATTTTTCAAATTTACCAAAAAATACTGGCATTATAACTCAAAAGCAAAAATGATTCCAAATTAAACATCAAAACATTTATACATTAAAAAATGTGTGCCAATCTCAGGAATTTCAAACGAAGCGCCTTTTTTAGTACATCCTAATTTTTCATAAAAAGGTACTGCCGATTCTCGAGCGTTAAACCAAAGCAATTCGACTTGAGTTGATTCAATAAAATTAAAAATCTTTTCAATTAACAACTTTCCAAAACCAGTACTTTGGTACTCCTCTAAAATTGCCATTCCACGCAATTGAAATTGATTTTTTATGTCGAAATTTTCATTATTTGATGTAAAAACAGAAGCTACTCCTATTATATTATTTTCATTATATAAACCAAAATGTGTAGTCCCAACAGCATCATCACCTAAAAAAAAGCAGGTCTCAATAGGTTTTCCTTGTCTTAAGACGGCACTTCTAACTGGAAAAGTATCTAAATAGTTGATTTTATTAATCGTAATTTTATTCATAAAGCATTATAAATTAATAATTTACAAGTGTGTTATTTAAAATTTTTATTATTTTTATTAAAAAACTTGCAATTAATCAGTTTTTCATATTATATTTGCACTCACCAAAATAAAATGCGAAAGTAGCTCAGTTGGTAGAGCGTCAGCCTTCCAAGCTGAATGTCGCGAGTTCGACCCTCGTCTTTCGCTCTAAAACTTATTGAATTTTAAAATTCTACCATGCGAAAGTAGCTCAGTTGGTAGAGCGTCAGCCTTCCAAGCTGAATGTCGCGAGTTCGACCCTCGTCTTTCGCTCTAAAGCCTCAAATTTTTTGAGGCTTTTTTATTTTAAGTTACTTAAATCCGTTCCTGTTTCAATTTCAATTGGTTCTTTACCTTGCTGAAAAAGTCGTGCAGGCAAATCACCTTTTAATGTAATTTTATTTCCTAATACTTCTAACCAACTTCCTTCTCTTAATCCTAAAACAGATTGCGGATTATACTGATGAAATTCTTTTATTCTCGTTTCTCTCGTTTCTCCCATATGTCGAGAACCTTCAATTGGATCTAAATAATGTGGATTTAAATTAAAAGAAACCAATCCTAACGTTCTAAAACTCGGCGGATACAAAATCGGCATATCATTGGTCGTATTCATAGTTAAACCACAAATATTACTTCCTGCGCTTGTTCCTAAATAGGGCGTTCCGCTTTCAACCGCTTTCTGAATAGCATCTAATATATTATACTTGTACAACATATCTACTAAAACAAACGTATTTCCTCCACCAGTAAAAATGGCTTCTGCGTTTTGTATCGCTTCAATTGGATTTTCAAACTGATGAATTCCTTTTACTTCAATATTTAATTGTTTAAAAAACGGTTTGACTTTTTCCGTATATTCATTGTGAGAAATTCCTCCTGGTCTTGCAAAGGGGATAAATACTAAATTTGAAACAGATGCAAAATGTTCTGTTAAAGTTGGTAATAAATAATCTAAAAAAGTACCTCCAAAAACAGTCGATGTACTTGCAATAAGCGCCTTTTTCATATATTATAATAAATTTACTTCATTCTTAACAAAATTTTATACCGATTGTAATTTTGTTCTATTATTTTTACAAAAAATTAATTCTGTCTACTATTAAAAAATACATACAAATATTTTTACTTTTTCTCTCCCAAATGGTAGTTTCACAAAACGATTCTATAATTAAGGGAAAAATCATTGTGGAAACAAACGACAATGAAGGCATTACAATTGTAAATATTTCAAACAAAATTAATACAATTTCTGGAAACGGCGGCTATTTTAAAATAAAAGCAAAAGTAAACGACACCATAATGTTTAGCGCCATTCATTTAGTTGGCAAAAAACACATCATTACAAAAAAAGATTTTGGCAAAGATTTACTTTTTATAAAATTAGACATTTATACCCGTCATATAAAAGAAATTATGGTTACAAATGCCGATGATATCACTGCAGAATCTTTAGGTTTAGTGCCAAAAGGGCAAAAAAAATACACGCCTGCAGAAAGACGTTTGAAAACCGCAGGAGATTTAAATGGTCAATTTGGCTTAAACACTGCATTCAGTATTGATCCATTATTAAACGCTATTTCTGGCAGAACCAAACAATTAAAAGCAGAATTAGAAGTAGAAAGAAAAGAATTTTTACAATATAAAATAAATAGTAACTTTGATTCCGAATACATTATGAATCAATTACACATTCCTGAAGAATATGTTCAAGGATTTGTTTTTTATATTGTAGAAGATGAAGAATTAAAAAACGCGGCTAAAGCAAAAAACAAAACGCTTATTTCATTTCGAATGAGCGCGCTTGCAGTTGATTTTTTGAAATTGAAAAATTTACAACCCTATTATCCAAAACCAGTTGAACCAGAAAAAAGTACAGAAGAAAATTCTGTACCAGAAACTGAAATAGAACCTAAAAAAAATGAATAAAATAAAGTTAAGCTTACTGGTAATATTATTTTCATTTTTAAGTGCTTTTACTTTCCATAAGTTTTATGTTGGGGTTTTTCAGATTGATTATTTTAAAGAAAAAAAAGCAGTTCAAATTACAGCACGTTTATTTATTGATGATTTAGAAAAAGCATTATATAAAAAACACAACAAACATATTTACATCACTACAAAAGATGAAATTGCAGAAGCCAATACTTTAATTGCTAATTATTTATCCGAAAAATTAAAAATTAAAATCAATAATAAAAGTCAATCACTACAATTTTTAACCAAAGAACAAGAAGATAATATTGTAATTTGCTATTTGAAAATTCCTTTTAAAGACAACATTAAAGATTTAGAAATTACCAATACCGTTTTATCCGATATTTTTAAAGAACAACAAAATTTAGTACATTTGAACTTAAATAGTAACAAAAAAACACTTTTGTTTACTAATACAGAAACCAACCAAAAACTGAAATATAAATAATTATGAAAAAGCTACATCTAATTGTATTCTTAATTTTTGCGTCATTTACTGCTTTCGCACAAGAAGTCAAAAAAGAAGAAACTAAAAAAGAACCTCAAGGACATACCGACATTAATAAATTTAGTCAAATGTATGCCGAAATGGCGACGCCTAATATGTTTCGTACGGCTTCTGGTGCACCAGGTCCGGCCTATTACCAACAACGTGCAGATTATAAAATTAATTTAGAATTAGACGACAAACTTTCCAGAATGTATGGTAGTGAAACCGTTACGTATTATAATAACGCACCAGAATCTTTAGATTATTTATGGGTGCAATTGGATCAAAACATCGCCAGAAGAGACTCACAAACACCTTTAATTGATTCTCAAACGATGCCACAAGCTACCTCAGCTGAAAACTTCGCCAAAACATATATGGGCAAAGGTTTTGATGGCGGATTTAACTTAGAATACGTGAAAGATGAAAAAGGCAACGGAATGAAATATACCGTTAATAATACTATGATGCGTATCGATTTGCCAAAGCCACTTAAAAAAGGGGAAAAAGTAGTTTTTTCAATCAAATGGTGGTACAATATTAACGATTATATGAAAGATGGCGGAAATGGTCGTTCTGGATATGAAGTGTTTCCTGATGGAAATAAAATTTATGTTATTGCACAATTTTACCCAAGAATGTGTGTGTATAATGATGTTGAAGGTTGGCAAAATATGCAATTTTGGGGAAGAAGTGAATTTGCTTTAACTTTTGGAAATTACGATGTTAAAATTACCGTTCCAGCAGATCATATTTTAGATGGAACTGGAGTTTTACAAAACAGAAGTGAAGTCTATACTGCAGAACAAGAAAAAAGATGGCAATTAGCCGAAAATTCTTTTGATAAGCCTGTAATAATTGTTACTCAAGCGGAAGCAACTGCTGCAGAAAAAAGCTTCGCAACTACTAAAAAAACGTGGCATTTAAAAGCTGAAAATGTAAGAGATTTTGCGTTTTCAACTTCTCGTAAATTTATTTTAGATGCGATGGCGGTTCAAGTTGGAAATAGCAAACCTATGGCCATTTCTATGTATCCAAAAGAAGCCAATCCGTTATGGGAAAACTTATCTACAAAAGCTGTAGCGCACACATTGAAAACCTATTCAAAATATACATTCGAATATCCTTATCCAAAAGCAATTTCAGTTTCTGCTGAAGACCAAGGAATGGAATACCCAATGATTTGTTGGAATTATGGTCGTCCAGATGAAAATGGAAAAATTAGCGACCGAGTAAAATACGGAATGTTAGGGGTTATTATTCACGAAGTAGGACACAACTTTTTTCCAATGATTGTAAATTCTGACGAAAGACAATGGACTTGGATGGACGAAGGTTTAAATACATTTTTAGAATATTTAACCGAACAAGAATTTGATAAAAATTTCCCAGCAGATAGAGGTCCAGCAAAATCAATAGTGCCTTATATGAAAGGAAACCAACAGTTTTTAGAACCAATTATGAGTCACGGAGATGTGGTGTACAATTTTGGTGCAAATGCTTACGGAAAACCTGCAACAGGATTGAATATTTTGCGTGAAACGATTATGGGACACGAATTATTTGACCACGCATTTAAAACGTATGCCAACCGTTGGAAATTTAAACATCCTACACCAGAAGACTTTTTTAGAACAATGGAAGATGCGTCTGCAGTTGATTTAGATTGGTTTTGGAAAGGCTGGTTCTACTCTACTGATGTAGTGGATTTAGGTATCAAAAATGTAAAACAATTTTATGTAACTGAAGATGCTTCAAAAGAAGCTGCTGCAGCTGTGAATAGAAGAGGTAGAAGAATGCCAAACAGCGGACCAATGATTTATTTAGTGAATAGTGAAAGTACAGAATTAAAGCCAGAATCAAAAACAGCGCTTGAAACAGAAAAAGTGATGGCTTTAAATGACTATTTAAACAAAAATTATAATGCTGAAGAAAAAGCCGCTCTAAAAAATCCAAAATATTTCTACGAAGTAGAGTTTGACAAACCAGGAAGTTTAATGATGCCAATTATTGCAGAATTGCAATTTGAAGATGGTACTTCAGAAACACATAAATTTCCGGTTCAAATTTGGAGGAGAAACAATACTAATGCAAAACGTGTTTTTGCAACAGAAAAAAAAGTAGTTAAAATTCAATTAGATCCAAAATTAGAAACAGCAGATATTGACGTTACCAATAATACTTGGCCAAAAGAAGCCGTTGTTGATAAATTTGAACAAATAGAAAAGAAATAAACTATTTTGAAATAAACAGATTGAAAATACTTTTAAACCATTAAGGTAGTAAGATAATTAAGATTGTTATAGACTTAATGAAACTTAATTTCTTAATGGTTTTTATTTTTTAACTAAAAAAACACTAAGTTTTACTACATTTGTAATTCATAAAACACAAAACTATGTTTGGTATTGGCGGAGGCGAAATATTTTTTATTTTAATTGTAATTCTAATGCTTTTTGGATCAGATAAAATTCCAGAAATTGCAAGAGCATTAGGTAAAGGTATGGCACAATTAAAAAACGCTACCAACGAAATTAAGCACGAAATTCAAAAAGGTGCTGAAGATAATGGTTTAGATATGCGAAGTTTAACAGGTGGTATATCCGATGAAATTGCAAGTGCAAAAGAAAGTATGACAAAAGCAATTAGTCCAACTGAATTTACAAATCCCATTACCGAAATAAAAGAAGATATTGAAAACGCTACAGGACCTATAAAACGTCAAATGTAATGCTGGATTACCTAATACATTTAGATAAAAAATTATTTGTATTTCTTAATAATTTGGGCTCTACTCCTTTTGATGACATCTGGCTATTAATCACCAAACAAATCAATTGGATTCCATTTTTTTTAATTTTACTCTTTATTTTATATAAAAAATTAGGAACAAAAAAATTAGGAATAGCTATTCTAATTCTAGCTGCCTTAATTACGTTTACTAATGAAATTACAGATGTAATTAAATTTTCAATACAACGTATTCGCCCTTGTAATGATGATACATTAGCAGGCTTAATTAGAGTAGTAAAAGACAGCGACACCTTTAGTTATTTTTCTGGACACGCATCAAATTCAACAGCAGCAATGATGTTTGTGTTTTTAATTCTTAGAAAATATTACAATTATAGCTACTTGATTTTTCTGTATCCTTTAATTTTTGCTTATAGCCGAATTTATCTAGGACTTCATTTTCCTTTAGATATTATTTCAGGATATGTATTTGGAAGTTTAACGGGGTTTATATTTTATAGATTTTATTCTATTTTGATACTTAAATTAAAATAAATGTTACTCCTTAAAGAATTTAATTCTCAAGAAAAAAAAACATTTACTTTAATAGCTTTATGTTTCTTTTTGTTTTTTTTACTACGATATTTTTCTAAAATTTACTTTTTATCAGATTCCTATGATTATTTAGAAATTGCGAAATTCATAAATTCTTTTTCATCTTTTGACTACGAACACGACGCAGAACTGTTTACACGTAGACCTTTTATTTATCCACTTTTTTTAGCTCCATTTGTAGCTTTTAAACCTGTAATCATTATTTTAATTCAAAGTGTCCTATCGTTAATAAATGTATATTTATTTTTCAAAACTTTAATTCGATTTAAAATAAAAATAAATTATAAAATTGTATTATTTTTATTACTTACACCTTCAATATTTATTTATTCACAACTAATAATGTCCGAATGGTTGGTAATGATTTGTTTAAATGTTTTATTTCTTTTATTAATTACACCTTTTAATTTAAAGAGTTTTGCATACATTCAAATTATCACATTACTAATTGCATTTGTTAAACCAATTTTTTATCCTTTTATATATTTTAATTTATTGTTTTTTGCTTTTTACTTTTACAGAAAGAAAATTTTTAGTTTTTGGTTGTTTTTTCCAATCTTAATTTTACAATTTTATTTAAATTTAAATGAAAAAGCGACTGGATATAAGCACTTTTCATCAATTGAAAATCATATTTTAATAAATTATAATATCTATTATTTTAAATCTTCTAAAAATGGTAAATCAGAAGCTGAAAAATGGCTAAAATCTGTATACGAAGATGAAAAATACACAAATCAGAGTTTTAAAAACCAAAATATTTATTTAAAAGAAATAGCATCAAAAGAAATAAAAAATGATTTTTTTGACTATTCGAAATATCATTTTTTGACTGCAATAAGAGGTGTTTTTGATCCAGGCAGATTTGATTTAATGACCTTCTTTAATGAAGAAGATGGCAAGCAAGGATTTTTAGAAATTTTAAACGGAAATAAACCTCTAAACCATTTAATAAAAAATAAAAAGAATATACTAATTTTAATTTTACTACCAATTTTTATATTCAACTTAATTAAATTATTTTATTTTTTCAAAGCCGTTATTACGGAAAAACAAAATTATTTATTTTATTACTTCTTCATTTTATTTATATATTATGTTTTAGTTTCGGGTCCAATAAATTGTTCTCGATATTTGATGCCTTTTCAAATGATACTTCTTGCTATCGCCTACAAATCCTATCTTAACAAACCTACAACACGCGAGTAACCGTCAAGCCATCACGGATAGGCAATAAAACCGTTTCTACACGACTATCCTCATTAATAATTTTATTATAATCAAGTAAAATCTGTGTACTTTTGTCGTTTGCTTTTACTTCCTCTAAAACCTTTCCACTCCACAATACATTGTCAGACAAAATTATACCGCCCTTATTCATCAATGGTACAATCAAATGAAAATAATTAATATAATTTTCTTTATCTGCATCTATAAAAACCAAATCAAATTTTTTGTTTAATGTTGGAATAATTTCAATTGCATCGCCAATATGTTGAACAATTTGATTGGAATAGTCAGATAAGTCAAAATATTTTTTTTGAATTTCTTCTAACTCTTCATTTATATCAATGGTATCTAACGTACCGTTTTCTTGTAAACCTTCTGCCAAACATAAAGCAGCATAGCCTGTATAGGTTCCAATTTCTAAAATAGTTTTTGGATTAATTATTTTAGATAACATACTTAAAAATCTACCTTGAAAATGACCACTTAACATTCGTGGTTGCAAAATTTTCTGGTGGGTTTCTTTATTCAATTGCACCAATAATTCTGGTTCTTGTTGCGAATGAGTGGCTACGTAATTTTCTAAATCTTCTGATATAAAGTGCATAACTGTTTTAAATTTCGAAGTACAAAAGTACAAATTCAATTGTTTTAAACCCAGATTAAAGAAATTTCTAAAATTAATAAAATCATCGTTTCATTAAATTGGCATATTGAAAATTGATTAATTGGCACATTAGTAGTACTTTTGCCGTATGCAAGCAGAAAAAAAAGACATACGCGCTTTATCTAAAGAGCAATTAAGAGATTTTTTTGTTACTAATGGCGATAAAGCTTTTCGTGGCAATCAAATTTATGAATGGTTGTGGAGTAAAAGTGCGCATTCATTTGAAAGCATGACCAATGTTTCGAAAGCAACTCGCGTGATGTTAGAAGCTAATTTCGTAATTAATCATGTAAAAGTGGATACGATGCAACGTAGCGAAGACGGAACCGTAAAAAATGCGGTGCGTTTACACGATGATTTAATTGTTGAAAGCGTCCTGATTCCAACAAAAACGAGAACAACTGCTTGCGTATCAAGTCAGGTAGGATGTAGTTTAGATTGTAATTTTTGCGCTACTGCCCGATTAAAACGAATGAGAAATTTAACACCTGGTGAAATTTACGACCAAGTAGTAGCTATTGATAACGAGAGTAAACTGTATTACGACAGGCCACTTTCGAATATTGTTTTTATGGGAATGGGTGAACCATTGATGAATTACCCAAATGTAATGAAAGCGATTGACATGATTACATCAAACGAAGGATTAGGCATGTCGCCAAAACGAATTACGGTTTCTACTTCGGGAGTTTCTAAAATGATTAAAAAAATGGCAGATGATGCCGTAAAATTTAATTTAGCAGTTTCTTTACATTCTGCTATTGAAGCTACTCGAAACGAAATTATGCCGTTTACTAAAAGTTTTCCATTAACCGAATTACGTGAATCATTAGAATATTGGTACGCCAAAACAAAAAGCAAAATCACCTATGAATATGTAGTTTGGAAAGGTATTAATGACGACAAAGCCTCTATTGATGCGTTAGTAAAATTTTGCAAATATGTACCTTGTAAAGTCAACTTAATTGAATATAATGCTATTGATGATGGGGATTTTCAACAAGCCGGCGAACAAGCTACAAAAGACTATATTGCTGCTTTAGAAAAAAACAATATTGTTGTAAAAGTAAGAAAAAGCAGAGGAAAAGATATAGATGCCGCTTGTGGTCAACTTGCTAATAAATCATAAAAAAAGAGAAGCAAATGCTTCTCTTTTTTTATGAATATGTGCTCTATCAATTAATTACCAATAGTAATTGTATATGAAGTTCCGTTGATTGTAAATACGGCTGCATTATCACAATCTCCGTTTCCGTAATCTAAAGTAGCGGTTACTCCATTTTTAACAAAAGTAATAACTCCTAAAACCAATAAAGGTTTATTTACTGCTAAACAACTCATTCTAGCTCTTAATGGCGTAGTAATTGTTGCTGTTTGTACCGTTCCGTTTGCATTCGTAGTAGTCCAGTTTCCTGTTATTTTATAAATATTATCTGCGAAAACCATTAGTGTATTAAATCCTTCCACTAATTCTCTTGTTCTTGTTCCTACACGTGTATACACATCTCCGTTTGGCATTGTAATTGTCATATCCAATAACATAACTACGATAGGATGTGGTGCAGCTGTTGCTGTAGCAGCAGTTAATGAACGAGTAAATGTTTTTGTTCCAACAAATTTAATATTGTTGTGATAAAAATTATCAAATGTATAAGTTACCGTATAAGAAACCGCTGTTGGTTGAAAAACAAAACTAATAATAATTTTACCTTTAACTATGTTCCCATTATTCAACGTACATCCTGTTGTGCCAAAATCAATGGTTTTTGTTACTTGAGTTCCTGGAGTGATAACCGTTCCAAAAGCTGGCACTCTTGTAATTGTAGCACAATTTGAAAACACAGAATTGTCATTGTTTATACCTCTATAAGAAATAGTACTTCCATCAACATTGTCAAATAATTGATCTGCAATATTTGAAATGTCATCACTTGCCATATCAATTTTCGCATTTACTATAGCGTCATCTGAAGTAAGCGTTTCTTGTGTCGTTTCCGTATCTTTTTCACAAGCTGTAAAAGCGGCCAATACTACTATTGGAAATAAAAATTTAATTAATTTTTTCATATCTATAATTTTAAAGTTCAATGTATTAGACACAAAAATACTAAAAAGGTTTAATATATAAAAAATATTTTTCTAATCCTTTAATGTGTAGTATCTTTGAGGAAATGAAAATAACCGAGCAAATAAAAGAACCCATAGCCTACGAGATGGAACTTTTCGAGAAAAAGTTTCAATTGGCGATGTCTTCAAAAGTCGCATTATTAAATCGTATTACGCATTATATTGTCAACCGAAAAGGGAAGCAAATGCGACCAATGTTTGTGTTCTTAACAGCAAAAATGGTTTCAGGCGGCACTGTAAATGATCGAACCTACAGAGGCGCATCGGTTATTGAATTAATTCACACAGCCACTTTAGTGCATGATGATGTAGTGGACGACAGCAATAAAAGACGCGGATTTTTCTCCATAAACGCGCTTTGGAAAAATAAAATTGCTGTTTTAGTAGGTGATTTTTTACTTTCTAAAGGACTACTACTTTCTATAGATAATAACGATTTTGACTTACTAAAAATAATTTCTGTAGCCGTAAGAGAAATGAGTGAAGGCGAATTACTTCAAATAGAAAAAGCCAGAAAATTAGACATTACAGAAGACATTTATTACGAAATTATTCGACAAAAAACAGCCACACTAATAGCTGCTTGTTGTTCGCTTGGTGCTTGTGCAGTTGCGCCAGATAAATCGAAAACAATTGAAAAAATGCGAAAATTTGGCGAATTAATCGGAATGGCATTTCAAATAAAAGATGATTTATTTGATTACACAGAAGATGCCATCGGAAAACCAACAGGCATTGACATCAAAGAACAAAAAATGACTTTGCCGCTCATTTACACGCTAAATAACTGTTCTTCAAAAGAAAAAAGTTGGGTGATTAATTCCATAAAAAATCACAATAAAGATAAAAAAAGAGTAAAAGAAGTAATTGCCTTCGTAAAAAATCAGGGTGGTTTATCTTATGCCGAACATAAAATGATACAATTTCAACAAGAAGCACTTCTTCTTATCAAAGATTTTCCTGAATCTATATATAAAGATTCCCTTGTTTTAATGGTAAACTACGTTATTAATAGAAAGATATAATTCTAGTTTGCAGTGTTCAGTTACTAGTAATCAGTGGATTTTTTACCATATTAAAACAATAATTGTCTAAACAAATAGAAGCAAAATTGGAATTTGGAATTTTTATTTTGGGGTTTTAATAAACATACAACCTTTTTTAAATCATTCTCGTCTATAGAAATAGAAGCGATTAAAATTTGATTTTTAAAAGTTTTAAAAAAAGATACAACCAATTAAAAACAATACTCGTCTTTACTGATAGAAGCATTAAAATTTGATTTTTGATATTGATATTGTCATTGAAATATGAAAGTAATCGCATTGCATAAAGAAGAAGCACAACTAATCTGTGAAGCGATTGCTAATAATCGCCAAGCACAACATTTGTTGTACACCAAATATGCTTCTAAAATGTTGAGTACTTGCAGACAG
>NZ_JAGNYF010000004.1:0-31828 GCF_017985075.1 Flavobacterium sp. | reverse complement strand
TATGAAAGTAATCGCATTGCATAAAGAAGAAGCACAACTAATCTGTGAAGCGATTGCTAATAATCGCCAAGCACAACATTTGTTGTACACCAAATATGCTTCTAAAATGTTGAGTACTTGCAGACAGTATATAAAAGACACGCATCATGCAGAAGATGTAATGATTACGGGTTTTATGAAAATGTTTACCAGTTTGAAGAAATTTGAACACAAAGGCAGTTTTGAAGGTTGGATAAAACGTATCATGATTCATGAATGTATCGATTATTTACGAGTAAAGAAAAACAGTTTTAATCATAAAAACATTGAAGATGTAGTATGTGCTGAAGCAGAAGATAACTACGAAATGGAAGGTGATTTTTCTGTAGATGATATTCAATTTTTAATAGACAATTTGCCTGATGGTTATAAAATGGTGTTTAATTTATTTGTGATTGAAGGATACAAACACAATGAAATTGCCAAATTATTACATATTTCAGAAGGCACATCAAAATCGCAATTATCACACGCAAAAAAAATGTTGCAATCTCAAATTACAATATTAAAAAATAAAGAAAATGGAACAAGATAATTTTAATAAAAACATACAAGAAAAATTCAATTTTCGTACAATTGAACCATCCGAAACGGCTTGGAACAAATTAGACGCGATGTTGACTCTTGCAGAAGAAAAAAAACAACCTAAAATCTTTTTTTGGTTAAGTATAGCAGCTACATTTCTTTTATTTACTGGTGTAGGATATGTTTTCTTTCAACAAAACGAGAAAACTAAATTGATGCCGTCAACTGAAGAAATTGTTACATCTAAAACAAATTCAGAAACAGAAACGCAAAAACAAAGTATGAAAGAAAGTAGTGTTTCATTTGAAAATGAATTGGCTAATAACCCAACAATAAGTACTACTTCCGAATCGAAAAAAAGTACGACTATCTATACCGCTCAAAATGAAAATTCTAAATTAGAGGTTTATGAAATGGCACTTTTAAAACAAGAGGAAGTCATTACTGCAAACGAAATTAAAAAAGAAGGAATCAAACAAGAAATTAAAGAGCCGACTTATAATTACCCCACAGCAGAAACATTATTAGCAGAAGTGCAAGGAGAAAAGAAACCTAGCAATACGGTTTCATTTAAGTCAAGTTTACGAGTAAATCCAAACGAGTTATTACAAGCTGTAGAATCAGAATTGGATCAAACCTTTAAAGAAAAAACCATCACAAAATTAAAACAAGCGAAATCCGTATTTGTAAATAGAAATTACAATTAGACTTTGAGAACCTCAGCCAAATAAATCCCCAACTAAAGTTGTCTGAGGACTCGAATACAACAAATTTAAAATAAAAACTAACTTTTAAAACCCCCTAAATTATGCAAAAAATTATTTTGTACATCAGTATCGCATTACTAACATTGGTAAATAAAGTGTGCGCCCAGGAAAAAACATTTGAACAAAAAGCAAAAGAAATTGCTGTTCAAATAAAAACTATTGCTGAAGAAGAAAAAAGTGCCTTAAAAGCTGAAGTAGAAGCCCTGGACAAAGCAGTAGAATTAGGTAAAATGACTAAAGAAGAAGCAAAAACTTCAAAAGCAAAAATTGCAGAAGAAAGAGCTAAAAACATTGAAACGAAAATTGCTGCACAAGAAAAAGCATTATTAGATTTAGTGAATGAAAATGTAACTATAGAAGAACCAAATGACAGCTTGAAAAAAAATAGTTTTTCAATTCCAGGTGGTTTAAAATATAAAAACTACGACAAAAATAAGTCTGAAAATAGAACCACAAGTCAGTTTGTTCTTGCTACAGGTTATAACAACTTAGTTACCAATAATATGGTAGCCAATTCTCAATTTGGTTATGCTCGTTCTGTATTTTTCGAATGGGGTGTAACTTGGAAAACACGTTTATCAAACAACAGTAATTTATTGCATTTAAAATACGGTGCTGGATTTATGTACAACCAACTACACGCCACAGACAATAGAGTGTTTGCAGATATTAATAATCAAACTGTTTTAGTAGATGCTGGTGTGGAAACAAAAGCCAAAAGAACGTATTTTAAAAACGTATATTTTGTAGTACCAATGCATTTAGAATTTGATTTTTCAAAAACAAAAATGGTGGATGACAAAAAAGTATTCAAATCGCATACTGGAGCACGTTTTGGAATAGGTGGTTTTGTAGGAGTAAATACCAACTCAAAACAATTTATAGAATACGAACAAAATGGTTATAAATTTAAAGAAAAACAAAAAGGCGATTTCAATGTAAACGATTTTACATATGGTGTAAGTACTTACATTGGTTACAGAGCTACTTCTTTATATTTAAAATACGATTTAAACCCAATTTTTAAAAACAATCCAGTAGATCAAAACAACATTTCATTAGGTATTCGTTTTGATTGGAATTAAAAAAAGCATAACATTTGAGTTATAAAAGTGCTTTTTTCAAAACCTACAAGGAAATTTCTTGTAGGTTTTTTTTATGATTTTAATTATTGTATTTTTACAAGCTAAAACAAATTTGTTACATTGATATCTAAAGAAACCATAGAAAAAGTATTTGACCAAGCTCGTGTAGAGGAAGTCATTGGCGATTTCGTACAACTCAAACGTTCCGGAAGTAATATGAAAGGACTTTCGCCGTTTGTGAACGAAAAATCGCCTTCGTTTATGGTGTCGCCAGTGAAGCAAATTTGGAAAGATTTTAGTTCTGGAAAAGGCGGAAATTCGGTTACTTTCTTAATGGAACACGAACATTTTACGTATCCTGAAGCTATAAAATATTTAGCCAACAAATACGGAATTGAAGTAGAAGAAACCATTGTTTCTAATGAAGATATAGAACAAGCAAACGAAAAAGAAAGTATGTATTTGGTCTCAGAATTTGCTCGAGATTATTTCCATAAAACGATGCTCAATACCGATGAAGGTCAAGCAATTGGTTTGTCTTATTTTAAAGAACGTGGATTTACAAAAGAGACTATCGAGAAATTTCAATTGGGATACTCGCCTGATATTTGGGATGCGTTTACCAAAGAAGCCTTAGGAAAAGCATACAAATTAGAATATTTAGAAAAAACCGGATTAACCATCGTAAAACAAGAAGATGAAAAAACATTTGACCGATTTAAAGGTCGAGTAATGTTTCCTATCCAAAGTATGAGTGGCCGCGTTTTAGGGTTTGGCGGTAGAATTTTAACTAACGATAAAAAAGCAGCCAAATATTTAAATTCACCGGAAAGCGAAATCTATCATAAAAGTAAAGTTTTATACGGAATTTTTCAAGCCAAGCAAGCTATTGCCAAACAAGATAATTGCTATTTGGTTGAAGGGTATACCGATGTAATTCAATTCAATCAAAGTGGGATTGAAAATGTTGTTGCTTCTTCTGGAACGGCATTAACACCGGATCAAATTCGTTTAGTAAACCGATTAACCAATAATATTACCGTCCTTTTTGATGGTGATGCTGCAGGTTTACGCGCTTCTATCCGTGGAATTGATTTAATTCTGGAAGCTGGAATGAACGTAAAAGTTTGTAGTTTTCCTGATGGAGAAGATCCAGATAGTTTTGCCAAAAACAATTCATACGAGGTTTTAAAACAATATTTAGACGAAAATTCGAAAGATTTTATTCAGTTTAAAGCCGATTTATTAGTTAAAGAAGCCAATAACGACCCCATAAAAAAAGCAGAATTAATTAGAGATATGGTACAAAGTATTTCTAAAATTTCTGACCAAATTAAACGCGAAGTCTATATAAAAGAATGTTCGCGCATTATGGATATTTCGGAAGACGTATTGTATAATACGTTAGCCCAAATGCTCAAGAAAGATATTTCTGAAGCCAATAAAAAATATACCGAAGAGAAAAAAGCATTTGAAGTTCATAAAAACAATGAACAGTTACAACCAGAAAAGATTAATATTTTATACGAATTAGAACAAAAAATTATTGAAATATTATTAATTAACGGTTCTAAAACAGAAGATTTTACAGAAACATTTTTATCAAAAGATGAAGCAGGAAACATTGTAGAAGTAAAAGAAACCAACACGTATAAAGTATACGAAAAAATATATTTGGCACTTCAAGAAGATGAAATTGAATTGTCAAATCCAATGTTTAAAACCATTTACTCAGACATAATCAATTACTACAATCAAAATATCGAATTTGAAATTGACAAATATATTTCGCAAACTTCGCCAGAAATAGCCAATAAAATCACGTCTATTTTAATGCTTGAAGAACGAGATATTTTACACAAATGGGAAAGTAGAAAAATTGTAGTAGAAGACAAAAATGTAAATTTAGCACAAAGTGTTAACGAAACCATTTTATCTTACAGATGGTATTTGCTAAACAGTATTATTGAAGAAAATAAAAACAACATAACTTCTGATGTTACCATTGATAACTCAGAAATTCTCTCAACTATTAAAGATTACTTATCGTTAACTTCTGTAATCGCAAAAAATTTAGGTCGGGTTTTAGTCCGATTTTAATTCTTCTATTTTTAACTCCTTAATGATTTAGGAATTTCACAAACCGGAATGGGTTGCATCTTATGTTGATTTATAGTATTTAATCGTTGGTAAATTTTAAATACTTCCGCTTGTCTGCCAACAAAACTAGTGGCTTTTTCGCCTTTTTCCATTGCTTCCATCGCCCACTCTAACTCGTCATAAGTAGCGCCTAATTGATCTTCATCACTTCTATCATCACCGAAAAGTCCATCCGTTGGTTTAGCTGCAATAATACTTTCAGGCACACCCACAAATTTAGCTAATTGTCGGACTTCGCTTTTCATTAAATCAGCAATCGGACTTATATCTACACCTCCATCACCATATTTTGTGTAAAATCCTACACCAAAATCTTCTACTTTATTTCCGGTTCCTGCCACTAAAAAACCGTGAATTCCTGCCAAATAATACAAAGTTGTCATTCGTAAACGCGCTCTGGTATTGGCTAAAGTTAATGACAACACAGCTTCATTTTCGCAAGTTGGCACGCTATTTTTAAACGTTTCAAAACTAGGTGTCAAATCCACCCTTTCGGAAAACACTTTCGGAAAACGCGATTTTAATTGATGAATATGTTCGTTGGCTCTATTTACGTGACTTTCTGCTTGATGAATTGGCATTTCCACACACAAAACAGGAAAACCCGTTTGTGCGCATAATGTTGAGGTTAAGGCGCTATCTATTCCTCCAGAAATTCCAATTACAAAACCTTTTACACCTGAATTTGTAGCATAGGTTTTTAACCAATTGACAATATGGGTTTGAATTCCTTCTAAATGCAACGTTGTGTTATTTGACATAATTTTAGTAAATAATATAGGTATATAATTATATATTTGCAGTTCAATAATTTTTGATAAAAATAGTAAATTTCATACGATGAAAAAATTAATATTCTTGCTAATTTCATTTTTTTGCTTCATTCAGTGTAAAAAAAATGATGCTATTGAAAAAGTAGACATTAAAAAATCGGTAGATTTAAATATCGAACGATTCGATAAATTATATGCCGCAGCCACTACAAAAACATTACCTGAATTAAAAAATCAATATCCGTTTTTATTTCCAACGCAATTTCCAGATTCAATTTGGTATGCCAAATTAAACGATCCTATTTTTAAAGAATTAAATGTAGAAGTTACGAAACAATTTCCAGATAAATCGAAATTTGAAGACGATTTAGAAATGTTAGTTTCACGCATTAAACATTATTTTCCTGAAGAAAAAACACCAAGAGTTATTACTTTAGTTAATGAAGTCTTAATTGATAAAAAAGCGTTTTACACGAATGATTTAATTTTAATTTCGTTAGATACCTATTTAGGAAAAAATCATAAATTTTATGAACCTTTTGCTGAATATCAAAAAGCCAACTTAGAGCCTCACCAAATATTACCGGATTTAGTAACTAATTTTGCTTTTAGAAAAATAATGCCTTCTCAAGATAAAACATTAATTAGTGAAATGATTTACTATGGAAAATTGCATTATTTAAAAGATCTTTTACTTCCTGAAACGCCAAATTATCAAAAAATTGGATATACAGCAATACAAGAAAAATTCTGTATCGAAAACGAATTTCAAATGTGGAGTTATTTAGTTGACGAAAAATTACTGTACGATAACAATATAAAAAATTATCAACGTTTTATCGAAGACGGACCTTTTACTAAATTCTATTTGGAAATTGATAGAGAATCGCCAGGGAGAATTGGACAATGGTTGGGTTGGCAAATTGTAAAAAGCTATATGGAAAATAATGATGTATCCTTAGACCAACTATTAAAAACAGAACCAACCGTTATTTTTAACAAATCGAAATACAAACCAAAAAAACAGTAATTAGTTAATTACTATTTTACCCAAAACCTTTTACCTAATAAAAATGAGCAAAACATCAGAAATTAAAGTAAACATAGCATTAGACGAAAATAATGTACCCGAAAAATTAACTTGGACAGCCCAAGATGGTGGCGTAAATAACGAAGAAGCCAAAACGGTTTTATTATCCATTTGGGATGCCAAAGCAAAAGAAACCCTTCGTATTGATTTATGGACAAAAGATATGCCTGTAGATGAAATGAAAATATTTTTTCATCAAACTTTAGTAGCTATGACGGATACGTTTCAACGCGCTACGGGCGATGAAAAAATGGCGGGTGCAATGACCGATTTTTGTGATTACTTTGCCGAAAAATTAGAATTAAAGAAAGAGTAATCTTTTTGAACTTCAATAATTAACCATCTTAACGATGGTTTTTTTATGAAAATTTCTTAAATTATAGTTAAACTATTATACTATAATAGTATTACTATTATATTTGCATTTTAAATTATTAAATTATGCAAGATTTATTAGCAAATATTAAAATACAAGTCAACCCGAAAACATACGTAAAAGATCCTGAAACGTCTGATTTAGGGAAAAAAATTATCCAGAATAGTATTTTACTTATAGACGAAATTGGTTTTGAAGAATTTACATTTAAAAAGTTGGGTGAAAAAATTGGTTCGAACGAAAGTTCTATTTACCGATATTTTGAAAATAAACATAAATTATTGGTGTATTTATCATCTTGGTATTGGGCTTGGATTGAATACCGTTTAGTATTTTCAACAAATAATATCAATGATAAATTTGAAAAACTTAAAAAAGCCATACTAATTGTTACCGAGACAATAGAAGATGATAGCAAAACAGAGCATATAAACGAGGCAATATTAAATAAAATTATTATTGAAGAATTTACTAAAACCTTTCACAGTAAACAAGTTGACGAAGAAAACAAAGAAGGTTTTTTCTTAATCTACAAACAAGTAAATTACAGAATAGAAAAAATGATATTGGATATTAATCCTGACTACCCTTTTGCAAAAAGCTTGGTTTCCTCAATAATCGAAGGGTCTTTACATCAGCATTTTCTAAAAAACCATTTAAAAACAATTACAAATTGTACTGATAACGTAAACCCATCTGATTTTTATATACATTTAATTGAAAACCTATTAAGATGAAAAATTTAACACCATTAAAAAGATACTTTAATCTTTTAAGATTAGACAAAAAAGATATTGTACAAATATTTTCATACGCCATTTTTTCAGGGTTGATAAGTTTATCCTTACCACTTGGTATTCAGGCAATAATTAATTTCATTCAAGCAGGAAGAATTAGTGTGTCTTGGATTGTTTTAGTTGTTTTGGTGGTAATTGGGGTAATTTTTGCGGGAATTTTATCCTTAATGCAACTACGTATTTCAGAAAATTTACAACAAAAAATCTTCATACGCTCTTCGTTTGAATTTGCATACAGAATTCCGAAGTTAAAATTTAATGAAATTCACAATTCGCAAACATCTGAATTAGCAAATCGATTTTTTGATACTATTTCTATACAAAAAGGAACTTCTAAATTATTAATTGATTTTTCTTCCGCATTTTTACAAATATTTTTTGGAATCATTTTACTTTCTTTATACCACCCATTTTTTATTTTATTTGGAATTTTTCTGGCTATATTATTGTACTTAATTTTCAAATTTTCATATCAAGCGGGTTTACAAAGTAGTTTAAAAGAATCCAAATCGAAATACAAAGTAGCCAATTGGTTATTAGAATTAGCAAAAAATAATTTTAGTTTTAAAAATCCAAATCATCTTGAGTTTGCTTTAGAAAAAAACAATAGTTTGGTAACTAAATATTTAAGTTACAGAGAAAAACATTTTAGTGTTATAAAAAGACAGTTTTCGCAATTATTAATATTTAAAGCATTAATTACTTCGAGTTTACTTCTTATTGGTGGCTTTTTAGTAATCAATCAGCAAATGAATATTGGACAGTTTGTGGCTGCTGAAATTATTATTTTATTGGTAATTAATTCGGTTGAAAAAATAATTTTAGGACTAGAAACGTTTTACGATGTGCTTACTTCTGTAGAAAAAATTGGACAAATTACCGATTTAGAATTAGAACAAAATGGTGAAACAGCAATTGAAAATAATTCTTGTTTTTCTAATTTATCTATTACTTTAGAAAATGTAGATTTTAAATTTGAGTTTGAAAATGAAAATGTGTTAGAAAATATTGATTTAGAAATTAATCAAGGAGAAAAGATAATAATTGAAGGAGAAAACGGTTCTGGAAAAACAACTTTAATCCGATTATTGAGTGGTTTGTTACAACCAACAAAAGGTCATTTTATTATTAATGACGACACGTACAACAAGGTAAATATAAACGATTATCGCAAACATTTTGGTAGCATTTTATATGGCGAATCGCTATTTGAAGGTACAATTTTAGACAACATTACATTTAACCAAAAAATAGAAAACAATAAATTAAAATGGGCTTTAGATGGTGTAGATTTAACCTCATTTATCAAAACATTGCCTTTAGGTTTACAAACACCAATAACTTCAGATGGTAAACAACTTTCGTCGTCGAATATGCAAAAAATATTAATTGCAAGAAGTATTATTAATGAACCAAGAATTTTATTTTTTGAAAATGCATTAGACAAAACCGATTCGGAAACCGCTAAAAAAATAATTGATTTCTTGTTACATAAAGATCAAAAATGGACCATAATAGCTGTTTCTAAAAATGAACATTTTAAAGAAAAATGTAGCCGAGTTATCACGTTAAATGAAGGTAAAATTAGTAACGATATCAAAAAAATATAATTATGCTAAATATTTCAAATAAAAACAGCATTCCAACTTCTAATCTCGAAAAGCATAGTGCCGTACAACAACTTAATAATCCAAAACATTATAAAATACTGAATAAAATATTGGCTATTTTTTCAGTTGTATGTGTAATTACTATATTCTTACCTTGGACACAAAACATATCGGGTTCTGGTGCTGTAACTACCTTAAAACCTAATCAACGTCCACAAACCATTCAATCATTAATATCAGGAAGAATTGAAAAATGGTATGTTAATGAAGGTGATTATGTTGAAAAAGGTGATACTATTTTATTTATTTCGGAAATAAAAGAGGATTATTTAGATCCAAATTTGGTAGAAAATACAAAAAATCAAAGAGACGCTAAAGTTGATGCTGTAGCTTCATACGAAGGAAAAGTCGGTGCTTTAGGCTCACAAATGGATGCAATAAATAATGAAAGAAACTTAAAATCAAAACAGGCCAAAAACAAAATAAAACAAGCTATTCTTAAAATAAAAAGCGATAGTATGGATTTAGAGGCTATAAAAACTCAGATAAAAATTGCAAATACACAATTTAAACGTGCCGTTCAACTAAATAAAGAAGGGTTAAAACCGCTAACCGATGTAGAAGAAAAACGATTAAAACTTCAAGAGATAGAGGCAAAAATCATCACACAAGAAAATAAACTATTAAGCAGCGAAAACGAATTGATAAACGCACGAGTAGAAATTAGTCGAATTAATGCCGAGTATTCTGAGAAATTCTCAAAAGCACAAAGTGATCAATATACAGCACAAAGTAATAAATACGATACAAAAGCGCAAGTAAACAAATTGGAAAACCAATATCAAAATTACAAAATAAGAAATGGAATGTATTACATAACCGCACCACAAAATGGTTACGTAAACCGTGCATTAAAATCTGGATTAGGTGAAAATATCAAAGAAGGAACGCCGATTGTGAGTATAATGCCAGCAAAATATGATATTGCAGTAGAAACGTATGTTTCACCAAATGATTTTCCTTTGATTCAAAAAGGTGAAAAAGTACGAGTTTGGTTTGATGGATGGCCGACTATTGTCTTTTCAGGATGGCCAAATTTATCTTACGGAACTTTTGGAGGAAAAATCGTTGCTATTGAAAATTTTATTTCTGAAAATGGAAAATACCGAATTTTAATTGCACCAGATGAAGAAGACAAACATAAATGGCCAAAACAATTAAGCATAGGTTCTGGAGCACAAACTATGGCATTATTAAATGAAGTGCCAATTTGGTTCGAAGTATGGCGAACTCTTAATGGGTTTCCACCAAACTATTACAAAACAATTAAAGAAGAAAGTAAAGATGTTTCTGAAAAATAACACAAAAATGAAGACCTTTTATTTATTATTCTTTTTCGCTGTTAATTTTGTAAGTGCTCAAGTAACAAGTGAAATGTCCTTTAACGAATACTTAGGAATGGTGAAAAAATTTCACCCACTTGTTAAAATTGCCGATTTAGAAATTTCGCAAGCACAAGCAAATTTATTAATGGCTCGTGGTGCATTTGACCCAAAATTAGAAGCCGATTTTAACAATAAAGAATTTGGTGATAAAAAATATTTTTCCGTTTTTAATGGTGGATTTAAAATTCCAACTTGGTACGGAATTGAATTTAAAGGCGGTTTTGAAAGCAACGGAGGTTCTTTTTTAAATCCGCAAAACAACACACCAACAGATGGCTTAAATTATGCTGGAATTTCAATTCCACTACTACAAGGTTTTTTAATAAATCAGCGAATGGCCGATTTACGAAAAGCAAAAATAAATATTAATTTAAGTGTCGCTGAAAGAAAATTACAAGCCATTCAGGTTTTGCACCAAGCAGCTATTTCCTATTTTAATTGGAAAAAAAATTATGAAGAATTTACATTATACCATACCTATTTAAAAAATGCTGAAATACGATTAACCGGTATTAAAACCTTAATTGAACAAGGCGATAAAGCTGCAATTGACAGTGTAGAAGCAAATATTATCGTAAAAAATAGACGATTAAACAAAGAAGATGCACTACTAAAACTAACGAAAGCGCGTTTAGAATTATCTAATTTTTTGTGGACAAACAATGCCGTACCAATTGAATTAGAAGAAACTTTGTATCCAGAAATAAATTTATTTAAAAATATTCAGGAGTATTTGAATACAAACGAATTGAACTTAATAAATTTTCAAACAGAAAATCATCCAAAAATAAATGCGATTAACTATAAAATTAATATGCTTGAAGTGGACAGAAAATTAAAAGCCAATCAATTACTACCAACAGTAGATGTGGGCTATAATTATTTGTCAAACCCAAATCAATTTCAAGAATTCCGATTTCAGGATTATAAATTTGGAGTAAATTTTGCTTTGCCTCTATTTCTTAGAAAAGAACGCGGAAGCTTAAAATTGACCAAGCAAAAAATTGAATCGGAAAAATTTGGATTACGTTTTGAAAAAGAACAATTAATGAACAAAATTGAATCGCAAAAAGCCGAAATTCAATCTTTAAAAAGACAAGAAAATTTAATTACGGACTTAGTAAAAGACAATTCAACTTTATTAAATTCCGAAGAACGATTATTTAATATGGGTGAAAGTTCTTTGTTTTTAATTAATACACGAGAAAACAATTTAGTTCTGGCACAATTATCGAAAATTTCAATCGAAAATAGATTTTATGTTTCCAATGCCGATTTGTTTAAAACAATAGCAAATCCGGATTAATTTTTTACTTTTGCAGTCTCAATATCAAGAAGATGATTATAATAAAAACTGCAGAAGAAATAGAATTAATGCGTGAAAGTGCCCTAATTGTTTCCAAAACATTAGGTATGATTGCGAAAGAAATTAAACCCGGAGTTACCACACTATATTTAGATAAATTAGCCGAACAATTTATTCGCGACCACGGTGCAGAACCAGCATTTTTAGGTATGTACGGTTTCCCTAATTCGTTATGTATGAGTCCAAATACGCAAGTAGTGCACGGTATTCCAAACAACACTCCTTTACAAGACGGTGATATTATTTCTGTAGATTGTGGAAGTTTTAAAAATGGTTTTTACGGAGACCACGCCTATACTTTTGAGGTAGGAGAAGTGGCTGAAGAAACCAAAAAGCTATTACAAATTACCAAAGAATCGTTATACATTGGAATTAGAGAAACGAAAGTAGGCAATCGTGTGGAAGATATTGGATATGCTATTCAAACGTATTGTGAAAGTCATGGTTATGGTGTAGTTCGCGAATTATGCGGACATGGTTTAGGAAGAAAAATGCACGAAGATCCAGAAGTAGCTAATTACGGAAAACGTGGAAATGGAAAAAAATTAGTCAACGGAATGGTAATAGCTATTGAACCAATGATAAATTTAGGAACAAAAAACATCGTTCAACATAAAGATGGCTGGACAATCACTACAGCCGACAACAAACCTTCGGCGCATTTTGAGCACGATGTCGCTATCGTAAACGGAAAACCAGAATTACTATCAACATTCGCTTACATTTATGAAGCACTTGGGATAGTAAGTAATGAAGAAGACGGGTTGAGAGAGAAACCTTTGGTTTTATAATTTTAAAAAAAACACAGATTTCACAGATTAGCACAGAAAATTATGAGTTAATTTATTTAATCTTGGTTAAGAATAATTGTATGAATGAATTTTATTTAAAAGACGAAACTTATAAAATAATTGGTTTATGTATGGAAGTACATAAATATTTAGGAAAAGGGCATAATGAAAAAGTTTATGGTGATGCTTTAGAAATTGAATTCAAATTAAATAACATTCCATATATTAGAGAACATCAATACAATATTGAATACAAAGGCATTCAATTGTCAAGTTATTATTATTCCGATTTTACCGTTTATGATGAAATCATATTAGAATTAAAAGCAATACAAGAATTAACAAGTAGCGAAACAAAACAAGTTTTAAACTATCTTGCCGCTTCAAAAAACAAGATTGGAATTTTAGCCAATTTTGGTGAAGATAGTTTAAAATATAAACGTTTAATTTTATAAAATCAAATCAGTGAAATTTGTGAAAATCTGTGTTCATAATTTCTTTGTGAAACAACAATTATGAAAAAAATATTTAAATTTATACTGAATACCATTCCGCGTCCTATCTTAATTAGATTAAGTATTGTGGCACGACCAATTATTGCATTTCTTTTAAAAGGAAATAAATTTACAGATCCAATAGATGGAAAAAGTTTTCGTATGTTTTTGCCTTACGGTTACGGAACACAACGTAATAATGTATTATCGCCAAGTACTTTATCTTTAGAGAGACATCGTTTGTTATGGCTGTATCTTCAAAATGAAACTAACTTTTTTACTTCTACTGAAAAAATAAAAGTCTTACATTTTGCACCTGAACAAGAATTTTATAAACGTTTTAAAAAACAAACAAATTTAGAATATACAACTACCGATTTGCTTTCGCCATTGGCTGATGTAAAAGCTGATATTTGTAATTTACCATTTCAGGATAGCGCTTACGACATTATTTTGTGTAATCACGTTTTAGAACACATTCCTGATGACACAAAAGCAATGCAAGAATTATACAGAGTAATGAAACCTGGCGGAATGGGGATTTTTCAAATTCCTCAAGATTTAAATAGAGACGTTACTTTTTCAGATGATACAATTACGGATCAAAAAGAGCGTGCTAAAATATTTGGACAATACGACCACGTTCGAGTATATGGAAGAGATTATTTTGACAAATTAAGAACCATTGGTTTCCGTGTAGAAGAAGTAGATTATACAAATACAATTCCTTCTGATTTAGTAGAAAAATATTGCTTAGCAAAAGGTGAAATTATTCCTGTGGTATATAAATAATTATTTTTAGATTAGTTTTTATATCTTTATGAATTGAAAATAAAATCTATGAAGCAATTATTAAAAATCTTTATTGTATTAACTACAACTTTTGTGTTTTCACAAGAAAAAGAAGTAGTCCCACCTTATAATATTAAAACGGTAACTTTTTCGCAAAATGTAAACAATACCATTCCGTTTTTTAGATTGGGCGAAAATTTCGATTTACAATTTGATGATTTATATGGTAACGAAGCAGATTATTTTTACACCATTGAGCAATACAATTACGATTGGACACCAAGTCAATTACTTAAAAATGAATACTTAAACGGTTTAGATAATCAACGAATTCAAAACTATCAAAATTCGTTAAATTGTTTGCAAATTTACTCGCATTACACGTTGAGTTTTCCAAATAAATTCAATCAAATTATTAAAAGCGGAAATTATATTGTAAAAATTTTCGACGAAGATCAAGAAATTGTGTTTTCAAAAAAATTCATCATATACGAAGACGATACGGCTGTAGGCATTACAATCAGACGTTCTCGCGATATGGAAACCGTAAACAAAAAACAAAATATCGAATTTTTTATCGATTATAAAGATAAACCGTTACAAAACCCAAAGGAAAACGTAAAAGTTTCTATTTTTCAAAACGGAAAACTGAGTTCGGCTATTCATAACATCAAACCACAATATACAATTGGCACACAGCTCATTTACAGATATAATAAAGAAACCCAATTTTGGGCTGGAAATGAATTTTTAAATTTCGAAAACAAAAATATACGAGGGGCTTCTAACTCAGTTTTTAAAGTAACTACTGGCGATATTTACAACACCATTTTATACACAAACGAAGAACGAAAAAATAAAATTTACACCTATTTTCCTGACATAAACGGAAACTTTTTTGTGAATAATTTAAATGCTACACAAAATACAATTGAAGCAGATTATACTTGGGTGTATTTTGGTTTGGCTTCAGATGTAAATCCGTTAGAAAAATCAATTTATGTAACGGGAATGTTTAACAATTATCAGATTTCAGATGAATACAAAATGGAATACAATTCCGATACGAAAACATATGAAAAACCCATCTTACTAAAACAAGGATTTACAAATTATCAATACACCTTAGTAGATAAAAACGGAAAAATTGATGAACAAAATGCTATTGACGGCAATTTTTATCAAACCGAAAACGAATACATTGTTTTAGTATATTACCGTGGTGGCGCGGAACGTTACGATAGAATTATTGGAATAGGAAGAGCAAATAGTACAGAAATTAAGAATTAAATTACCACAAATTATTAAATACCTCTTTTTAATAAAAATTACAAATGGTTACTCAAATTACAAGTAATATTAAAATTTCGGTCAGTACAAATTACGAAGGCATTTACTATAAAGAGTATCAAATGTTGTATGCCTTTTCTTATCAAATCACAATTGAAAATTTAAGTTCAGATGTGGTGCAATTACAAGCTCGTCATTGGGAAATTTTCGATACACTAAACCACACAGAAACCGTTGATGGTGAAGGTGTCGTGGGACAAACACCAATAGTTGCTCCCGGTAAAAAATATGTATATTCCTCAGGCTGTATGCTAAAAGGAACTATAGGGGCTATGAATGGTTTTTATACGATGGCAAATTTTTCAAATAATACTTTTTTTAAGGTTCAAATTCCTACTTTTAAATTAGTTGTTCCCTTTGCCATAAATTAAACGAAACCAAATCTTCTGAAGGAATAATTTATTTTAGAATTCAATTTATCCTTTGTACTTTTGTCTAAGGTTTTTACTAAAAATCTAATTTGTCTAATAATCTAATAATCAAATACATGTTAAAAGGATTTTTTAATATACCAAAAGCGGTAAACGAGCCAGTTAAAGGCTACGCACCTAATTCTCCAGAAAAAACAAACGTTTTAGAAGCCTATAAAAAAATGTGGAATTCGAAAATTGATGTGCCTTTATACATCGGTTCAGAAGAAATTTTCACAGGAAATACCAGAAATATGTCGGCTCCACACGATCACCAACACATTGTTGGAACCTATCATTTAGCTGAAAAATCTCACGTAGAAAAAGCCATTTCAAATGCATTAGAAAGCAGAACAAAATGGGCAAATATGGCTTGGGAACAACGCGCTGCTATCTTTTTAAAAGCTGCTGAATTAATTGCTGGACCTTACCGAGCAAAAATAAATGCCGCTACGATGATTGCGCAATCAAAAACCATACACCAAGCTGAAATTGATGCTTCCTGTGAATTAATTGACTTTTTACGTTTCAACGTAGAATTTATGACGCAAATTTATGCAGACCAACCCGCTTCTAATTCCGATATGTGGAATAGAGTGGAATACAGACCTTTAGAAGGTTTTGTATATGCTGTAACACCTTTTAATTTTACAGCTATTGCGGCAAATTTACCAGCCAGTGCTGCTTTAATGGGAAATGTAGTGGTATGGAAACCAAGTGATAGCCAAGTATTTTCTGCAAAAATTATCATTGATGTTTTCAAAGAAGCAGGTGTTCCAGACGGCGTTATTAATGTTGTTTTTGGAGATCCGGTTATGATTACAGATACCGTTTTAGCGTCTCCAGATTTTGCTGGAATTCATTATACAGGTTCCACATTTATCTTCAAAGAAATTTGGAAAAAAATCGGGACTAACATTCACAACTATAAAACTTACCCAAGAATTGTAGGAGAAACAGGTGGAAAAGATTTCGTACTTGCACATCCTTCTGCAAACGTAAAACAAGTTACAACTGCGATTACTCGTGGTGCTTTTGAATTTCAAGGGCAAAAATGTTCAGCAGCATCAAGAGCTTACATTCCACAATCTATGTGGCCTGCAGTAAAAGAACAATTAATTATCGATGTGAATTCAATGAAAATGGGTTCACCAGAAGATTTTTCAAACTTTGTAACTGCTGTAATTCACGAAGGTTCATTTGATAAATTAGCAAGTTATATAGACCAAGCTAAAAAAGATACCGATGCAGAAGTTATTATTGGTGGAAATTACGATAAATCTAAAGGTTATTTTGTTGAACCTACAGTTATTTTAACTTCAAATCCGAAATACGCTACAATGGAAACAGAACTTTTCGGACCTGTAATTACAATTTATGTATATGAAGATGCGAAATGGGCGGAAACCTTAACTTTAATTGATCAAACTTCTGAATATGCATTAACAGGAGCTGTTTTAAGTACAGACCGCTATGCAATTGAAGAAGCAACCGTAGCCTTGCAAAATGCAGCAGGAAACTTTTACATAAACGACAAGCCAACAGGTGCTGTTGTTGGTATGCAACCATTTGGAGGAGCAAGAGCTTCGGGAACAAATGATAAAGCTGGATCTGCGCAAAACTTATTACGATGGGTTTCTCCAAGAACAATTAAAGAAACTTTCGTTACACCAGAACATTATAGTTATCCATTTTTAGGATAAACAGACAAACCTGTCAGGTTTATAATCCATAAAAAAAGCTGTCCAAATAGACAGCTTTTTTTGTTTGAATTTGATGGTATTATTTTCTTAAATCAAAACGATCTAAATTCATAACTTTTGTCCAAGCAGCCACAAAATCTTTAACAAATTTTTCTTTGTTATCATTTTGTGCATACACTTCAGCCAATGCTCTTAATTCTGAGTTAGACCCGAAAATTAAATCGGCACGAGTTGCAGTATATTTTGTTGCTCCAGAAGTTCTGTCTTTTCCTTCAAAAACTTCTTTCTTATCATCCATTGCACTCCAAGCTGTACTCATATCTAATAAATTAACGAAGAAATCATTTGTTAATTTGTCTTTTTGAGCAGTAAAAATACCGTGTTTAGATGCATCGTAATTCGCACCTAAAGCACGCATTCCTCCAACTAAAACTGTCATTTCTGGAGCAGTTAATGTTAATAATTGCGCTTTGTCAACTAATAACGCTTCTGTAGGTACTGTATATTGTGTTTTGATATAATTACGGAATCCGTCAGCCATTGGTTCTAAAACAGCCATTCCTTTAACATCAGTTTGCTCTTGAGAAGCATCCATTCTTCCTGGTGAAAAAGGAACTTCAACCGTCATACCTGAATTTTTAGCCGCAGTTTCGATACCTACATTTCCAGCTAAAACAATTAAATCCGCTAAAGAAACTTTTTTATCTTTAGATTTTGCATTGAAATTAGCTTGAATTTTTTCTAAAATTGGTAACACTTTATTCAATTGAGCAGGATTATTTACTTCCCAATTACGTTGTGGCTCTAATCTAATTCGTGCACCATTAGCACCACCTCTTCTATCTGAACCTCTGTACGTTGATGCCGAAGCCCAAGCAGTTGTAACCATTTCTTGAATAGTTAACCCTGAAGCAGCAATTTCAGCTTTTAAAGCCGTAATTTCTTTTGCAGAAACTACTTTATGATTTAAAACCGGAATTGGGTCTTGCCAAATTAAATCTTCTTTAGGCGCTTCAGGTCCTAAATAAGACGATCTTGGACCCATATCTCTATGTGTTAATTTAAACCACGCTTTCGCGAAAGCCAATTCAAATTCTTTTGGATTGTCATAAAAACGTTTTGAAACTTTTGCATATTCTGGATCAAATCTAAACGATAAATCCGTAGTTAACATCGTTGGAATATGTCTAATTGATTTATCAAACGCATCAGGAATAATTGCTTGTCCGTTTTTCGCAATCCATTGGTGTGCGCCTGCAGGACTTTTTGTCAATTCCCATTCGTTATCGTATAATATTTTGAAGAAACCATAGTTCCATTCTGTTGGTTTTGCTGTCCAAGTTACTTCTAAACCAGACGAAATAGCATCCGTACCTTTACCAGATTTATAAGTACTTTTCCATCCAAATCCTTGCTGCTCTATTCCAGCAGCTTCAGGATCTGCACCTACATTTGAAGCGGGACCTTTACCGTGCGTTTTTCCAAAAGTATGACCACCTGCATTTAAAGCTGTAGTTTCCTCATCATTCATTCCCATTCTTCCGAATGTTTCTCTAATATCTTTTGCAGCCAATAATGGATCAGGATTTCCAGCAGGTCCTTCTGGATTTACATAAATTAATCCCATTTGAGTAGCGGCTAAAGGATTTTCTAATTTTCCTTCAACACTTCTTGCGCTTTCTAAAAACTTACTCTCAGAACCCCAATATACATTGCTTTCTGGTTCCCAAACATCTTCACGACCACCAGCAAATCCGTATGTTTTGAATCCCATAGATTCTAAAGCTACGTTACCGGTCAAAATCATTAAATCAGCCCAAGAAATTTTGTTACCATATTTTTGTTTAATTGGCCATAATAATCGACGTGCTTTATCTAAATTTACGTTGTCTGGCCAACTATTTAAGGGTGCAAAACGTTGTTGACCTGCTCTTGAACCACCACGTCCATCTCCTGAACGATAGGTCCCGGCACTATGCCAAGCCATACGAATGAATAACGGTCCGTAATTTCCAAAATCAGCTGGCCACCAATCTTCTGATTTAGTCATTAAAACTCTTAAATCAGCTTTTAACGCTTCATAATCTAACGTTTGAAACTCTTTAGCATAATCAAAAGTACTTCCTAATGGGTTCGACTTTTCTGAATTTTGACGTAAAACTTCTAAATTCAATTGATTAGGCCACCATTCCTTGTTTTTGTTTACTTGACTACTTCCACTTTGCGAAGGTGTAGCAGTCATAGCTTGATACTCGGCACTTGCGTGTGCAGCATCTTTTGAAGCTGCTGTTTTTCCTGTTACTGGACAAGTTGCAGCTGGCTGGGCAAATGCAAAACTAACCAGGAATAAACTGGATGTTAATAGTATTTTTTTCATAATTAATAAATTTTAATTTTATCAAAGTTGATGAAAAAAATAATGAGTTTATCCTTTTATTAAATGTTATTTCTTATTTTAATATAGATTTTATCAATACTGTTTGTTTACAATCATCGAAATTAGTTATTGTTTATTTCGATGATTATAAATATGTTGCGAATAGTTAGTTTTTCTTTTTACCGAATAAACCTTTTAAACCGTCTTTTACAGCATTACCAACTTGCTCTTTTGTAGTTGTTTTTGTAGAATCTTTTGGTTTATTTCCATTTAAAATAGTAGTCAAAACTCCTGTTCCTTTTTGTACAAGTTTTTCTTTTTGAAGTTGAATCAACTGCGAAGCCACATTTTTTGATGCTTGTTGCACATCCGTGGTTACTTTTGGTGATTTGAAATTTCCTGCTAACAAAGCATTTACAGGAACACTTTCTATTTTTTTAGCATCAGCTGGAGTTATTTTTGCGAGTAATTTATTTACGTCATTTCCTAAATATTTTACCGGAACATCGAATTTCAAATTGTAATCCATATTCTGATCAAAACCGTGAGAACCTGCAATTTGAACTGAAATATCTTTGTGTTTTAAGATAAATGGCTTAACGGCTACTTTCCCGTTTTTAAATGATAAAACTGCTTTAACATCTTTCAAATTGATATCTTTCAAATCTAAAAATGTAGCTTTATTATCTAATTCTGTAAGCAATGCCGATTTATTTTTATTTAATGAACCTTGTAAAATATTCCCCATCAAATCTCCAGAAACACTTTTAACATCCGGGATCATATCTTGAGTTAAAAACCCATTTAATGTGATGGTTGAATTCATTTTTCCATTAATAACATCAGCAATAGGAGCAATTGCTTTTAAGGTATTTAGCATCGAAAAAGTTTGGCTAATATCAACCGCAGATAAACCCAAATCCAAATCAAAAGTGGGTACTTTGTTTTTTGTTGAAACCATTCCATTCACTCCTATTTTTCCTCCAAAAACAGCCATAGTTAGCCCCTTCAAATTTACAGCTTGGTCGCGAATAATTAAAGTTCCAGCAACATTTTTAAGATTTAAATTATCATAAATAACAGTAATTGCTTTCGCTGTTAAGGTACAATCTAAAAAACTTGGAATTTTTACTTGTTCAGTTGTTTTCTTTCCTTTATCATTTGTAGTTGTTGTAGGAGACATAAAATCTGCCACTTCAAATAAGGAAGAATTTAAATTGAAATTACCTTTTAAAATTTGGTTTTTAAACAAGAATCCATAAAAATTATCTAAACTTCCAGACACATTAATGTCCGATTTTCCGGTTTTAGCTTGCAGTTTATTTAAGGTAATTTTAGATGGGTTAAAAGTTAAATCGGCAACAGAAACACTTACAGGTTTTGCCATTTCTGGACCTGAATAATTGAAACCTGTTACATTAATATTTCCAGAGTTTTTAATATTTTGATATTGACTGTTTTCAACTGATTTCATATCAAAAGCCGTATTTACATCAGCTCTTAAAATCCCATTTAATGGTTTTTCTAATTTTACAGGATATGCTTTTGAAACATTTGCTAAATTGATTACTCCATTTAAAGCAGCATCAATATTTGGATTTTCAGTAAGATTTTTGATGTGAGCATTTGCATTAAAAACATCTTTATCAATTGCGAATGACAACTTATCTAAATCCACGAAAGTGTCGTTCATCAAGCCTGTTTCATTTACAATGTGCGTATCGATTGAAATATTTTTTACTGACTTTGGTAAATCTTTATATTTAAATGAAGCATTACTTGATAACATTTCAATATCAAAAGTAGGAACAGTTGTATCCGATAAATTGCCTTTTACTTTGCCTTTTACTTCAAATTTTCCAGACGTTTCAACATCTGCTAAATTCCCTGCATATGCTGCTGGAATTAATCCTAAAAAATTTTTAAAATCTGATGAAGGTGTATTAAAAGTTAAGTCATATACCTGACCTTTTTCAACCATTTGAATAAACCCATTAAAATTTAATGGCAACTGATTAATCAGTGCTTTGTTTTCTTTGAAAGTATATTTGCTATTCTTTAAATCGACACCTAAAATAGCTTCTAATGAAATCGGCACATTTCGCATAAAATTACTTTTATCCATATCAAAAGTAACTTTCGCAGTAGTTTTTGTATCTAAATCTAAAACCTCTTGTTCAAAATTTCCAGTTCCATCGTGATTGATGCTATCTAAAACCAATTTCATTTTAGAAGCAGCATCTTTGTAGGTGAATTTTAAATTTTCTACTTCATAATTCTGAATGCTTAACGCGAATGGTTTTTCTTTTTCATTGGTTTCATTCGCATCTTTTTTTATTGCGATATCGTAATTTCCAATTCCATCTTTATTAAAAAGAATATTTATTTTAGTGTTTTCGGTACCAATTGATTGAATGGTCATAGGCTCTTTTTCGCCATTAAACAATTCCATCATACTCATTTTTAAATCTATTTTCTCTGAATATACCAACGTATCGCCTTGAAAAGGAGCTTTATTAATCACACTCATTTTATCAAGTGTTACAGTGGCTTTTGGAAAACTTTTAAATAAATTTAAACTCACGTCTTCTAATGCAACCGTAGCATTTACATTTTTATTAATAGATTCAATAATTTTTGATTTGATTTTGTCTTTAAACAAAAAAGGCAAAAGCGCTAAGGCAATTACAACAGTCAACAAAGATATACCTGACCATTTTAAAACTTTTTTCAACATAAGGTTATTTTTTTGGGGTTTATTATAGACTACAAAGTTAGTACCAAACTTTAGAATTTAAAATAAAATTAGTGTTAAAAAAAACGCCAAACTAAAAAGAATGGCGTTTTTGTTATGTTTAAAATTAGAATGCAATGACTATAAATTCAGATGAAAAGGCAAAATCGCTTGTACCCCTTTTCTGTTCTGCAATACTTTTGATTTTTTAAGTAAATTATAATTTTCTTCACCCAATTCTTCTATCATCATAGTTTCTTTAGATTTGTAAATACTTGCTCCTGCAAATGCTTCAAAAACCTCATCAAAATCTTTTTTATATTCGGGATAATTTTCTGTTCTATAACTTTTAGTTTTTCCTAAAGTAGCCGCGTGAGCTATGGCGGCATCTAAATTTCCTAATTTATCTACTAAACCATTCTTGATAGCATCTGAACCGGTCCAAACTCTACCTTGTGCAATGGCATCAACTTGATTAAATGTCATTTTTCTTCCAGCAGCCACACGATTTACAAATGTTTTATAGATACGATCTACACCTTCTAATGCTATCTTTTTGTATTCTTCTGAAATCGGTTCGAAAATACTATACCCAACTGCATTTTTATGCGTTTGTACTTGTTCTGCATTTACACCGTATTTTGTAGCGAAACCGTGCACATTTGGCAACATTCCAAACACACCAATTGAACCTGTAATTGTTGTTGGTTCAGCAAAAATAGTGTTGGCATTACAAGCTATATAATAGCCGCCAGAAGCCGCTAAATTACCCATAGAAACCACAACAGGTTTTACTTTTTTTGTCAATTCAATTTCTCTCCAAATTAAATCGGAAACCAAAGCACTTCCACCTGGACTATCAACACGAAGCACTACTGCTTTTACATCATCATCTTCTCTTGCTTCTTTTAAAGAACGGTTGATTGAACCTTCGCCAATATAATCTACATCGCCTTCTCCCCCATTAATTTCGCCTTGAGCATAAATTACGGCAATGATATCGTCTTTTGTATAATCTTCTGATTTCAAAGTAGTAGTGGCCACATAATCTGTAATTGAAACCGACTCAATTTCTTCGTCTTTCGCTACTTTTAATTTAGATTTTAAAGCATCGTTAAACTCATCTTCATAAGCCACTTTATCAATTAATTTTTGCTCCAACGCCATTTCTGGAGTTCTTGCTAATAAATCAGTAGCAATTGCATTCAGTTGCGGTAATGAAACATTTCTGTTTTTTGCAATGTCTGAAACTATATTATCCCATACAGATTGAAGTAAAACCGTTACTTGTTCTCTATTTTCTTTACTAATTTCTTGCGCTAAAAAAGGTTCTACAGCACTTTTGAATTTTCCGTGACGAATAATTTCCATTTTTAAGCCTGTTTGGTCTTGGAAATTTTTATAAAATAACATTTCTGTTCCTAACCCTTTAAAATCCATTTCTCCAGCAGGATTTAAATAAATAGCATCTGCAACAGAACTAATGTAATATTCTTTTTGAGAAAAAACAGTTGCGTAAGCCATTACAAACTTCTTTGATTTTTTAAAATCTTCCAGTTTGTCTCTCAACTCTTTACTTTGAGCCAATCCTAAATTTGACTCGTTATTTACAATAGTTATCCCTTTAATTTTATCATCACTTTTTGCAGCATCAATAGCATTTAAGACTTCGATGAAACCCACTTTGTCTTTATCTAAAAACAAACTACTAAATGGACTATCCGAATCATATTTACCCGAATAATCAAAATTAATTTTGGATAAATCTAACTGAATTACCGAATTGTCTTTTACTTTCACTTCATCTTCTCCGCTACCTATTAAAGCGCCAAGCCCTATTAGGAAGAAAAAACTTAATAAAACAAACAAAAACAATCCTACAATTGTTGCAAATACATTCTTAAAAAAATTCATAATTAATCATATTATTTACACATATGTAGTAATTTAAATAAAAATGTTACATTTCGATTTAAAAAAATTCAAAATTATTAACTTATTTGAAATAAATTTTGAAATAAATTAAGTTAAAAGCAATACAACTTTCAATCTAACTTTTATAACCCTTGTTCATAAATAATTGCTTTTTGTGAAGTATAAATGTAAATTTGTTTGTTAATTTGTTGAAATAAAAAACTCCATTAAAAGCCAAATTTGTTTTTACAAAATATGAAATCACAAAATACAGTATTACTTTCTTTAGGAACAAATATGGGCGATAAATTGGAAAATTTGCAAACGTGTATTTCGGTTTTACATAAAACAGTGGCTACCGTAATTAAGGTATCAAATGTATATGAAACTCCTGCTTGGGGCTTTGAAGGAGCTTCATTTTATAATTGTGCAATTGCAATACATACGCATAAATCGGCACAAAAATTACTAAATGAAATTATAAAAGTAGAAAAAAAATTAGGCCGAATTAAAACAAATTCAACCCAATACGAATCAAGATGTATTGATATTGATATTATTGCTTTTAATGATGAAATTATTGAAAGTGATACTTTGAATATTCCTCATCTGCACGTACAAAACAGAAAATTTGTTTTGTTTCCGTTACTGGATATCGCACCAAAATGGAAACATCCAAAACAAAACCAAACTATTTCTGAAATGCTTATTTCTTGTGAAGACACTTCGGAAATTACTACCGTTGGAACGTTAAAAAACCCAATAAACAATCTTACATTAAATCAATTAAATTATATTGCTATTGAAGGAAATATTGGTGCAGGAAAAACTACATTAGCCACTAAAATTGCTGAAGATTGCAATGGCAAACCTATTTTAGAACGATTTGCTGACAATCCGTTTTTACCAAAATTTTACAAAGATCAAAACCGATATGCCTTTCCTTTAGAAATGTCATTCTTAGCAGATAGATACCAACAATTATCCGATGATTTGGCACAATTTGATTTGTTTAAAGATTTTATAGTTGCCGATTATCATATTTTTAAATCGCAAATATTTGCAAAAGTTACTTTGCAAGAAGATGAATTTCGTTTATACAAAACGATGTTTGATATAATGTATAAAGAAATGCCTAAACCAGATTTATATATTTATTTATATCAAAATACCGACCGGTTATTAGCCAATATAAAAAAACGTGGTAGAAGCTATGAACAAGATATTTCTTCTAATTACTTAGAAAAAATAAACCAAGGATATTTAGAATATATAAAATCGCAAAACGATATTAATGCTTTAATTATAGATATTTCTGAATTGGATTTTGTGAAAAATCAAGAAGATTACATTTATATTTTAAATGAAATTCAAAATAAAATAAACTAAAATTTATCTTTTTAGTGAAAAATGACCTTTTACTTCTGAAGTATTATTCCCCAAATTAGCCACAAACCAATAATCTGAAGAAGAAACGCTTTCTCCATTTAATCTTCCATCCCAATGCGGATTTTTAGTAGTTAAAACTGTAATTAGTTGTCCATATCTATCGAAAATTGCTATCGTTGCGTTAGGAAATAGGTTCATACCGTTTATTTTCCAATAATCGTTAAATCCATCCGAATTTGGTGTAAAAAACTTCGGATAATCAATCACTACAAAATCTTCATAATCGTAACCACAATTTGTTCCAATTTCTTTAACATAACAAGTATAAACTCCGCCTACAATAAAATTAAAAATAGGTGAACTTTGAAAGTGGATATTATCTAAAGAATATTCATAAATTCCTGTCCCTATTATACTTATTTCAGCAGTCAATCCTTCCACTTTTATAAAAGTAATTTCTGGTGCCGTATTTTCAATAACGGTAAAATTCTTCGTTAAATTGCAATTTAGTGGTGTCGTTATTACAACTGAATACGATCCTGCTGAAGCAATAGCGCAATTTTGAGCAGTTGCTCCTGTAGACCATAAATAAGATGCTCCTGAAATTCCAGATTGTAGCGTAACAGAAGTGTTCTCACAAAAAATAACTGTTTCGTCAACCACAGTTGGAGCTGGCACAACCTGAACTGGAATTGCTATTCTGTTAGAAAGACAACCATTGTTTATGGCTTCAATATAATAAGTTGTAGAAGTGCTTAAGTTAGGTGTCGTAAAAGTCGTTCCTGTAAAAATTGGTGTCAAACTTGTATTGGAATCGTACCAATTAATAACCCCTAATGAAGTATTCGCTTGTAACGTTGTATTTGTATTTTGACAAACAGGATTTGGAGTTGTAAAAACAATTACTGGCACGGGTTTAATTGTAGCTGTAACTTGCACTCTATTTCCTAAAGTACACCCTACCGGAAAAGCATCTACATAATAATCAGTAGTCGCATTTAAAACAGGAATATTGAATGAATTTCCTGTAAAAATTGGTGTGCCTCCAGTTGGTGCCGTGTACCAATTAATACTTCCAATATTTGATGTAGCTTGTAAAGTTATGGCGCCACTTCCACATCTTGAAGCATTTGTTACATTAGTAATAACAGGAATAGTAATAATTGAAGTTGTAGAAATTTGTAAAACAGGATCACCAGGCATACCACCATATTCTACAATATATCCTTTAGGTTGATAATTACCGCTTGAGGCACCAACATTACTTAAATCATTCCACGAACCAGGTTGCCCTATGCCTGGTGCTGTGACATGAGCATAATCTTCTTCACCTTGGTTGTTGGGTTCGTTTGCATTCCAAAAAGCAAAACTTGGCGAACTACCATTTACAGCGCCATTCCAAAATGTAGTGCCAAGCTCTGGACCTGTAACCCATTTCCAAACGCCTTCATTCGCTTCATCTGAACCTCCAATCCAACCTGCGCCAGAAGCTTGAACACCAGATATTTGGACTTCATCTGTTGAGGTAATGGTCGCCAAATAACCTTGTAAACCATAATAAGTTGAAGCAGCTGCTGCATTTTTCGCATTTGTCCAACTAATCCCAGTATTAGGAATATATTGATAGTAATGATTTGTTGATTCTAAATAATTTGCTTGTCCGACTGTAATTGAAAAAATACGTTGTCCGCTTGGATTGACAGCTGAATTTGTAAAAACCACCGATTCAATAGCGGCTTTAAATTGCAAATAAGTAGGATCACCATTTACGCCACTTAAAGTTAGTTTCCCTTCTGTAGCATTCCAAGAAGAAGTTATCGTAGGATGAATTCCGGTTAGTGTTAAAACATCTTGTCCAAAAACATAACCAGAAGAAATTTGAATGTAAATAGCTGCAATTCCAACATCGTCAGTATCTGTAATCGACATATTTGTAACAATTGGCAAAGAAGTTTGCGGACAATATACTTGATTTCCTGTAGCTAGAAGTATAGGTGCTGCATTTTGTGCAACTGCAGTAGAAAATAAAAAAATCGTAATAGATGATATAATAATTTTAATCATCTTTCAAAGGTACAATAAGAAAATAAAAATTATTTATTTTTTAACAATTTTTGAAATAAATCCCAAATTACAATTCCAGCACTTACTGAAATATTCAATGAGTGTTTGCTTCCCAATTGTGGAATTTCTATAACACCATCTGAGGCATTAATAGCTTCTTGAGAAACACCTTTTACTTCATTACCAAAAATTAATGCATATTTTGTTTCAGATTCTGGTTGAAAATCATCTAACATAATTGCATTTTCAGTTTGCTCAATAGCATATATTTTGACATTTTCTGCTTTTAATTTCGCTACAACTTCTAATATATCTTTCGCGTATTCCCAAGTTACTGTATCTGTTGCACCTAAAGCCGTTTTATGAATTTCCTTATTTGGCGGAACAGCCGTAATACCGCATAAATAGATTTTTTCAATCAAAAATGCATCCGAAGTTCTAAAAACTGAACCAATATTATGTAGACTCCTAATATCGTCTAACACAATAATTAATGGTGTTTTTTTTGCTTCCGCAAATGCTTCTTTACTTATTCGATTTAATTCGGCGTTGGCTAATTTTCTCATCTTGCAAAAGTATAGATAATTTTCAATTCGTCAATGTGTCGATGTGCCAATTTTGATAAATAAGTGCACAGATGAAACAGATTTTTGACATACTTGTTTTTCAACACAGATTGAAGAAATTTTTAAAATTTATATAATTTTTTAGATCTGTGTTCCAAACTTTTCAACTTAAAATTGAATTTTGAGATTCTAATTGCTATTGAATTTTGAATTTACTAACTTCGCCTTCACTAAATTTTTACGTTGTGGCTAAGAAATCAGCATCCGAAATAAAAGATTCTACTCCAAAAGTATCTCCGTTAATGCAGCAATACAATACCATTAAGGCAAAATACCCTGATGCGTGTTTGTTATTTCGTGTGGGCGATTTCTATGAAACGTTTGGAGAAGATGCCATTCGAGCTTCGAGAATTTTAGGCATTACCTTAACCAAACGTGGAAATGGAAGTGAAAGTGAAACCGCTTTAGCAGGATTTCCGCATCATTCTATTAATACGTATTTACCAAAATTAGTCAAAGCTGGATTACGAGTTGCCATTTGTGATCAATTGGAAGATCCGAAAATGACAAAAACTATTGTAAAACGAGGCGTTACCGAATTAGTGACTCCAGGAGTTTCTTTTAACGATGATATTTTACAATCGAAATCCAACAATTTTTTAGCAGCTGTATTTTTAGGTAAAAAAAACAATGGTATTACCTTTTTGGACGTTTCAACTGGCGAATTTTTAACGGCTGAAGGAAACGAAGAATACATTGACAAATTATTACAAAATTTTAGACCGAGTGAGGTTTTAGTTTCAAAACAACAAAAAGCAGATTTTAAACAGCATTTTGGAGAAGATTTTCACGTGTTTTACTTAGAAGATTGGATTTATAAAGAAGATTTTGCTTTTGAAAGCTTAACCAAACATTTTCAAACGAATTCATTAAAAGGTTTTGGTATAGATGATTTCAATGAAGCCGTGATTTCTTCAGGTGCGATTTTATATTATCTATCAGAAACGCAACACAATAAAATTCAACATATTACAAACATTCAACGAATTGCAGAAGACGCTTATGTTTGGATGGACAAATTCACAATTCGTAATTTAGAATTATATCATAGTTACAATCCTAATGCGGTAACTTTAATTGATGTGATTGACAAAACACTTTCGCCAATGGGTTCAAGATTATTGAAACGTTGGTTGGCATTGCCGTTGAAAGACATAAATAAAATTAAAGGCCGACACGAAGTAGTAGCGTATTTAAAAGAAAATTCAGAAGAATTACAAAAAATTCAATATCAAATAAAACAAATTTCCGATTTAGAGCGTTTAATTTCTAAAGTAGCCACCGGAAAAGTTTCTCCAAGAGAAGTCATTCACTTAAAAGATTCGTTAGAGGCTATTATTCCGATTAAAACGTTGGCGTTGCAATCTAAAAACGAAGCTCTAAAAACCATTGGCGATAGTTTGCATTCTTGCGAATTGTTACGAGAAAAAATAGGAACAACTTTAAATCCTGATGCGCCAGTAGCCATTAACAAAGGAAATGCCATTGCAGTTGGAGTAAACACAGAATTAGATGAATTACGAACCATTTCTTCTACTGGAAAAGGCTTTTTAGAAGCGTTGGAAAAACGCGAAAGTGAGAGTACAGGAATTCCTTCCTTAAAAATATCGTTTAATAATGTTTTCGGATACTATATTGAAGTACGAAATACGCATAAAGACAAAGTGCCTTCGGAATGGATTAGAAAGCAAACATTAGTAAATGCAGAACGATATATTACAGAAGAATTAAAAGAATACGAATCGAAAATTTTAGGTGCAGAAGATAAAATTTCGCAACTTGAAAGTATGTTGTACGAACAATTGGTCAATTGGATGGCTACATATATCAAACCCGTTCAGTTAAATGCAGCATTAATCGCTCAAATAGATTGTTTACAAAGTTTTGCACAAATGGCAGTTGAAAATAAATATGTGCAACCTGAAATAGATGAATCATTTGATTTAGAAATTAAAGAAGGAAGACATCCTGTAATTGAAAAACAACTTCCGGTAGGAACGCCTTACATATCAAATGATGTTTTTTTAGATAGAGAAACTCAGCAATTAATAATGATTACAGGACCAAATATGTCTGGAAAATCAGCAATTTTACGACAAACGGCTTTGATTGTATTACTTGCGCAAATGGGAAGTTTTGTCCCTTCAGCACAAGTACGAATGGGTGTTGTAGATAAAATTTTTACGCGTGTAGGTGCAAGTGATAACATTTCGATGGGAGAATCTACTTTTATGGTAGAAATGAACGAAACGGCTTCTATTTTGAATAATATTTCCGATAGAAGTTTGGTGTTATTAGACGAAATTGGAAGAGGAACCTCAACATATGACGGTATTTCAATCGCTTGGGCTATTGCCGAATATTTACACGAACACCCAAGTAAATCCAAAACACTTTTCGCAACCCATTATCACGAGTTAAATGAAATGGAAGCGATTTTTACGCGTGTCCAAAATTTTAATGTTTCTGTAAAAGAATTAAAAGACACCGTTTTATTTATTAGAAAATTAGTAAAAGGAGGAAGCGAACATAGCTTTGGTATTCACGTAGCAAAAATGGCTGGAATGCCACAAACTGTGATTCAAAAAGCACAAAAAATATTAAAAAAATTAGAGAAAGACCATTCCGGAGAAGCCCTAAACGGAATTAGAGCCGAAAAAGAGGAATTGCAATTGAGTTTTTTTAATTTAGATGATCCATTATTAGAAGATCTTAAAGAGGAAATTATGAATATTGATATCAATACGTTAACTCCGGTTGAAGCATTAATGAAATTGAATGAAATAAAAAGAATGTTAACGAAAAAATAAAATAATATAACTTTTTCACTTTCAAATCATTAAAAAAAAGATTGTACATTTTTATTAAAAGTACTTGTGAGAATAAAAATATGTACTATATTTGCACTCGCAATACGAAAGAATTGCAACGTTCATTAAAAATTGCGAAAATAGCTCAGCTGGTAGAGCGCGACCTTGCCAAGGTCGAGGTCGCGGGTTCGAGCCCCGTTTTTCGCTCAAAAAATAAAAATACCAATTATTGTGTTTACACAATAAAATGCTTGAGTGGTGGAATTGGTAGACACGCTGGACTTAAAATCCAGTGGGTAGTAATGCCCGTGCGGGTTCAAGTCCCGCCTTGAGTACTAAAA
>NZ_JAGNYF010000071.1 GCF_017985075.1 Flavobacterium sp. | reverse complement strand
TTCCGATAATTAAAAATGTAACGGTTTTATATCACGAAAGCACATTTTTAGAAAGCGAATCTCATTTAGCTGAAAAAACTATGCACACAACTGCGAAACAAGCCGCAAAAATTGCTAAATTAGCAGAAGTAAAACATTTATTATTAGGGCATTATTCAACTCGATACGGAAATATTGAATTATTCAGAACCGAAGCGAATGAAATTTTTGAAAACGTATTACTTGCAGACGATGGTTTAGAATTTGAATTTTAAGATATATTACACAGAGATTCACAAAGATTGACAGAAAAACCTAATACCCTTCACCCTTTACCAAAAAAAAATGAAAGATTTATCCGATTATAGAAAATCATACGAAAAGAGCGAGTTATTAGAAAACACCATTCCTGATGATGCGATTCAATTGTTTCACAAATGGTTTTATGAAGCAGAAGAACAGGAAAATGGTGAAGTAAACGCTATGACAATTTCTTCAATTGGATTAGATGGTTTTCCAAAAAGCAGGGTAGTGCTTCTGAAAAAATTTAATGAAGAAGGATTTATATTTTACACCAATTATAATTCAGAAAAAGGAAAAGCCATTTTACAACATCCAAATGTATGTATTTCTTTCTTTTGGCCGATATTAGAGCGTCAAGTAATCATTAAAGGAATAGCTGAGAAAACTACATCACAAGTTTCAGATAATTATTTCGATTCACGTCCTGAAGGTAGTAAGTTGGGTGCTATTGTATCGAATCAAAGTGAAGTAATTCCATCAAGAGCGTATTTAGATGAAAAATTAAAAAACTTAGAAACAGAAGTTTCAGGTTCTGAAATAAAACGACCAGAAAATTGGGGTGGATTTTTAGTAAAACCGGTTGAAGTGGAGTTTTGGCAAGGAAGAGCCAATCGTTTACACGATAGAATTCGTTATAAATTAGAAGCTGATTTCAGTTGGAAAATAGATCGTTTATCGCCTTAAAAACGTTTATTCGGATTCGTCATTTTCATCATCTTCGGTAACCGCGTCCAATTCGTCTTCGTCACTTACTAATTCGAAAAAGCTAAAAGTTGTACCGCCATACGTTCTTGCAAAAGAAAAATTATCCAAATGTTCTAATTTCGTATCTTTAGAATGTTCAATAATCAGCATACCTTCTTCGTCTAAAATATCATTTTCAAAAATCAATACGGGAATTTTTTCGAAATCTTTTTGATCAATATGATACGGTGGGTCTGCAAAAATTATGTCGTAACTTCCTTTGTGTTTTTGTAAAAATGCAAAAACATCACTTTTTATTGGCGTAATATCAAAGTCAAATTCTGTAGCTATTTTTCGTATGTAATTTACACAACCCATATCTGCATCTACTGCTACAAGAGGCGTGGCACCACGAGAGGCAAATTCATATGCAATATTACCTGTACCAGAAAACAAATCTAATATTTTTAATTCGCCAAAATTAAAATGGTTATTTAGAATATTAAATAAGGCCTCTTTGGCCATATCGGTAGTAGGACGAACGGGCAAATTCTTTGGTGCTTGTAATCGTCTACCTTTATATTTTCCTGATATTATTCTCATGAGTGAAATAAAATAAAATGCTTTAATAAGTCGCTTTCAGGAACATCTAAAACGAATTTTAAATGAGAAACATCTAACAAACTACAGTTTCTAATATATTTATATGCAATTTTAAATGCATCACTTTCTTCTGAAATTGCACCTAAAAACTGAACAGGAATTGTTTCTGGATTTAGTTGTAATTGCTCGTAAGTGAACAATAAAAAATAAATAAAATCTTCTAACGAGTTGTACGTGAAGGTATTAAATAATAACAAATTTGTGTTTTTGGTTACCGTAATTTCAAATCTATCGTGTTGAAAATGCACCCAAACTTGTTTAGTATCCTTGTTTTTAGAAAAATCTAATGCTTTTTTTACAAAAATGGAGTTGCAATTTTTATAATCAAACGTATCGTAATGGTCTAATAAATAGTTGTTTATATTCGTATACGGAATAAAAACATTATTTAAATCGTACGTGTCTAAATAATCAAAAGCAAAATAATCAGTTTCAAAAACTTTCGAATTATATTGCAAATAACTTCCTAAATAATTGGGATCAAACAAAGAAGAAGGCACCAAGGTGTTTAAATTAGAATTGTGCAACACCACAACATCATCATATTTATCATCTAAAATAGGATTCTCTACAAATATCTTCCATAATTCTTCTTCTAAAACATTGTTTTTGTTAATAGAATACGATTTGTAAGTAATTATTTTATTCGAAATCAAATCAATAACACAAAAAGAAAGGTCACTATATGACACTTCAAAGCAAAGCTTTTTATATGTTTTTTGAGTAATATCCTGATTCATATTTTTTATTTGAAATACAAATTTACATTTTTTAAGAGAATTAAAAACCCTCAAATGAAATTATATTTAAAATCCTTGCTATATTTGAAGTTCGTAAAATAAAAATGAATGTCGCCAACGCAATTTTATAAAATTTTAATAGATCATTTTCCTTTTCAGCCTACTGCAAATCAGGATATTTTCTTCCAAAAAATGGCGGCGTTTGTGCTTCATTCTAATGATGCTCTTTTTGTTTTAAAAGGCTATGCAGGAACGGGTAAAACTACCGTGATTTCTACTTTAGTAAATCAACTTCAAACCGCCAATAAAAAATCGGTGATGCTGGCGCCGACTGGTAGAGCGGCTAAAGTAATGTCGGCTTATTCTGAAAAACCTGCTTTTACCATTCACAAACGTATTTATTTTCCAAAAAAGAATAAAAATGGTGGCGTAGGTTTTGTTATGCAAGCCAATAAATTTAAAGATACGATTTTTATTGTTGATGAAGCCTCGATGATTTCGGATCAATCTAACGAAACCAGTTTGTATGAAAATGGTTCTTTGTTAGACGATTTATTGTTTTATGTAGATGCTGGTCAAAATTGCAAATTGATTTTAGTAGGTGATACGGCTCAGTTACCACCGGTGAATTCAGATATTAGTCCGGCTTTGGATATTCATTCTTTACAAGTGAATTACGATAAAGAAATAATTCATATTGAATTGGACGAAGTAATGCGACAAGCTGAAAATTCAGGAATATTAAGCAATGCTACCGAATTACGAGCGCTTTTAAAATCGCACTTTATTGATGATTTTAAATTCAATTTGAAGTCATTTAAAGATATTATTCGATTGGATGATGGATTTGATATAGAAGACGCCATTCACCAATCGTATCGAAATTATAGTACGGAAGATACTGCATTCATCGTGCGTTCTAATAAACGCGCCAATCAATACAACCAGCAAATTAGACAACGTATTTTAGATAAAGAAAGTGATTTGTCGGCTGGCGATTTGTTAATGGTAGTAAAAAACAACTATTTTTGGCTAAATGAAACCTCACAAGCTGGTTTTATTGCCAATGGCGATATTATTGAAGTCTTAAAAATAAGAAATATTCAGGAATTATATGGTTTTAAATTTGCCAATGTTACCATCCGAATGATAGATTATCCGAATGAAGCACCATTTGAAACCGTACTGCTTTTAAATACCATTGAAAGTGAAGCGGCATCGCTGACGTATGAAGAATCGAATTTATTGTATCAAGAAGTTTCTAAAGATTATGAAGACGAAATTCACAAATACAAGAAACTTTTAAAAGTAAAAAGCAATCCGTATTTTAATGCCTTGCAGGTAAAATTTTCCTATGCCATTACGTGTCATAAATCGCAAGGAGGGCAGTGGAGTAGTGTGTTTGTAGAAAAACCCTACTTACCCAATGGTGTGGATAGAGATTATATTCGTTGGCTGTACACGGCAATAACAAGAGCAAAAGAAAAGTTATATTTAATTGGGTTTAAAGATGAAAATTTTGAGTAATTTTGAAAACACATAGAAACATAGATAAATTTTTAAATATATATTTGGTGTTTAACGTTAATTTTAGAATTAAAACGAAACCTTTAACCCAAAACCTTTAACCCATTTACAATGAAAATAATTGCTGTCATCCCTGCGCGTTATGCTTCTACACGATTTCCTGCTAAATTAATGCAAGATTTAGGTGGAAAAACGGTTATTTTAAGAACATATGAAGCAGCTGTGGCTACTAATTTGTTTGACGATGTGTTTGTGGTTACTGATTCGGAATTAATTTATAATGAAATTATTTTCCATAACGGAAAAGCTATTATGAGCATCAAGGAGCACGAAAGTGGTAGCGACAGAATAGCAGAAGCCGTTAAAAACATTGATACAGACATTATAATAAATGTACAAGGTGATGAGCCATTTATCAATAAATCGCCTTTAGAACAAATTATAACGGCATTTCAAAATGATTCAGAAAAGAAAATTGATTTGGCTTCTTTAATGTTTGAAATTAAAGATAAATCAGAAATTGAAAACCCAAATAACGTAAAAGTAATTACTGACCAAGACGGATTTGCTTTGTATTTCTCGCGTTCGGTAATTCCGTTTCCTCGTGAGGAAAATGTGGGTGTACGATATATGAAGCATATTGGTATTTATGCGTTTAGAAAACAAGCGTTATTAGACTTTGCTAAATTACCGATGTTGTCCTTAGAAGCCTCAGAAAAACTCGAGCAATTGCGTTATTTGGAATACGGAAAACGCATAAAAATGATTGAAACGTCTCACGCAAGTATAGGAATTGATACGCCTGAAGATTTAGAAAAAGCGAGACGTTTAGTATAATATTCCGTTTTATTGTTAGAATAATTTTTAACACGAATTACACAAATTACCACGAATTAATTTGTGAAAATTCGTGAAATTCGTGTCAAATAAATTAAGTTATTTTACCACAATCTCAGATTCCTTTTTAACTATAATTTCTGGCTTGCCTTTATACAGTATTACGGTTCCTGTGATGCAAATGGTTTTTGAATCTAACGTTAATGGATCGTAAGTAAACGCCTCTCGGTCAAGTTTAAAAATAACTACAGAAAACGCATTGTCTGGAAAGGGTTTCCCAAAATTCAACAATGCATTTCCGCCTTTTGATTCATAAATACTGGTTACTTTTTCGCAAATTGTAATTGTTTTTCCTTCAAAAGATGCGATATTTTCTAAAGTTGGTGTGCTTTCTTGTGCAGCAACCAATATCGTTCCGAATAAAAACAGAACTAAAAATACTTTTTTCATATGTAAATTAATTGTTTTTGATGGCTAATTTATAATTTGCGCTTACTTCGTTCCAGTTAATCACGTTCCAAATAGATGTTAAATAATCGGCACGTTTGTTTTGGTATTTTAAATAATACGCGTGTTCCCAAACATCAATTCCTAAAATAGGTGTGCCTTTGGTTTCTGCAACATCCATTAACGGATTGTCTTGATTAGGAGTAGATGACACCACCAATTTATTATTTTTATCAACAGAAAGCCAAGCCCATCCTGAACCAAAACGAGAAGTAGCTGCCACATTTATTTTTTCTTTTAAAGCATCTATACTTCCAAACGTTTCGTCAATTGCTTTTTCTAAGTCTGTAGATGGTTTCGTGTTTTTTATCGGTGTTAGTAGTGACCAAAATAATTCGTGATTATAATGTCCGCCTGCATTGTTTCTAATGGCTGGACTCAATTTTGAGACATTCGAGAATATCTCTGTGATTGTCATTTTAGCGGCTTCCGTACCTACAACTGCTGCATTTAAATTTTTTACATACGCCGCGTGGTGTTTGCTATAATGAATTTCCATAGTTTGCGCATCTATAAAAGGTTCTAAATCTGTGTAAGCAAATGGCAATGGTTTTTGAGAAAACTGTGCCGAAACAGAAATAGTAAGCAAAAGTAAAACGGATAAAATTTGATATTTTTTCATAATTATTATTTTTGATTTGTAAAACTTGTTGTAGCAAAGTTAGTTGTTTTTTATAAAGAATATTAGAATTTAACAGGAAGTTGTTAATACAGTTATAATATAAATGAATGAATTTAATTAATAATATTTTATTATATTTGATATTATTTTTTAATTATAAAAAGATTTTATAAAATATATCATATTAAATAAAAAACAATGAACAGATTTTTTTACTTTAAACTTACATTTTTATCAATGTCAGCGGGACTTTTTACTGCAAGTTTAGTATATGGATTATTTGATATTGATTTTTCAAATACTGAAGCAATAACAAAATTAGTATTTAAATCTATTGTAACTGCAACAGTTACAGGTTTGATATTAGGGATAATGAATATGTTTTTAAAAATTGGTAATTTCCAGAAATGATAAAATTCTTGAAATTTGGTATTGTAGGCACGGATTGCAAATCTGCGCAATCTGTATATTTATTATTGTTTGTTTATTTCTTTATTTGTTCAATGTAAACAAGAGCATAAATTTGACAAAGAAATTTGGTTTAATCAACCAGAGAAGAGGTATATGCTGGTTAATGACTTAATTAACTCAAAAATATTACTCGGTAAAAATAAAAATCAAGTAAAATTATTATTAACTGATGACTGTAAGTATTGTAATAATACGAGTGATGCTTGGATGTATTATCTTGGCGAAGGAAATAACAATGAGGACTTCAAATGGGAAGTTTTAGATGTTGAGTTTAAAAGTGATAAAGTAATAAACTTATCTGTTAGGAAATAGTAAATAACTTATGAAAAATTTAATCTTTATACTAATGTTGTTATTTATCTCTTGTGGTGGTGATAAAATTTATAAAAAGCAATTAAAAGACAATAAAATTGCGGTAGATTGGTTTCGCTATAGTTATATATCAAGCGGAAGCCCAAATTACGTTGTAGTTAAAAAAGAAAACATAGAGGAGCTTGTTTTTGAGTATGGATATGGTTTACAAGATATAGAACTTAAAAATAACACCATCACAATAATACATTTAAAGTTTCAACAAAATCCAACGATTAAGAAAGAAAAAATATTTGGTTATGTAATAAAATATAAAGAAGTTACAATAGATGAAATGTATGATAAATATCAAAAAGAAACCAATTAAACCCAGATAGTATTAATACGATATGCTGAAACAAGTTCAGCAGGACAAGAACAGTTTAATAATACAACCTAAAATCTAATACTTTACAAAGGGCATAATTTTTTTCAAAAAGCGTTTCAACCACTTCGTCTATATTTTCGTTGACTTGAAAGAGTTTAAAAAATTCTAAATCTAAATTGTAGCTTTTTAAATTGGTGTATTTTGCACCATAACCCAAAATGGCTTTTGCACCCGTTACATCTAAGAAAAACTGGGCTTCATCGTTGGTTAATTCAAGCGTTTTGGTATTGGCAAAATGGATAATTTTTCCTTTCATTTTTCCTTCAAAAAGTTCGGCAATTTCATCTAAACTGTAATAGTAATCGTATATGCAAATGGTATTGTCTTCGCCTTGCATTACCAAATAAATAATTTCATAATTCTTAAAATTATGATCATCATAGAGTAGTGCCGACAAACTTTCTTCTAAACCTTCAATCGTATCACAAGCTTTGTAAATATTAGGAATTCCGTGATTTAAGGCTAAGTTTTCTAATTGTTTTTGAATTTCTGTTGTTTTGATAATTTCCACATCGGAAACAGCTTCTAAACAAAATACAAATTGTTCCAATT
>NZ_JAGNYF010000023.1 GCF_017985075.1 Flavobacterium sp. | reverse complement strand
ACAACTGTTAGCGGAGAAGGTCAACCCGAATCATATTTCAAATACTTCTTATTCCTTTTAGCAGGATATTTTGCTTGGGATTGGTATAGAGGTAAGAAAAAGAAAAAAGAAACAGATTTACTTTAAATAATTTAAGAGTTGTAATTTAGTTTACAACTCTTTTTTCATTACAATAGAATTATGAACAATGAAATTTTAATTTACCCTACTTACTTTCCATCTATCAGTCATTATATTGCGATGATTCATGCTGAATCGGTTACATTTGAAGTGGAAGATACCTTTCAAAAACAAACCAACCGAAACCGAATGTACATTTATAGCCCAAATGGAATTCAAATGTTAAACATATCAGTAAAGCATAACGATGCAAATAACAACTTTAAAGACATCAAAATAGACAACCAATACAATTGGCAAAAAAACCATTTTAAATCTTTAGAAGCTGCTTATAAGAATTCGCCATTTTACGAATATTTCATAGATGATTTACAACCCATATTCGAAAAGAAACACGAGTTTATGTTAGATCTAAACTTTGAAATATTTGAAAGAATAAATGATGCTTTAGGAATCTCTATTCCTTTTGACAAAACAACGGAATATTTTCATGAAGTTACTGATAAAACTGATTTTCGATATTTAGTAAATGGCAAAAAAGACACCACTCAAATAGAACCTTACACACAAGTTTTCGATAACAAACACGGATTCATTAACAATTTATCCATTTTAGATTTGCTATTTAATGAAGGAAGATATGCAGTGGATTATTTAAAGCAGCAACATTTATAATTTTCTTCATATAACTTAAAAAAAAACGTCCCGATTTTCATCGGGACGTTTTACTTATATTATAACAGAACGTTATGCGTTATGCTCTGCTTCAATTTGTTTTTTATCAGATGCTGACATTGTATCTACTAATACAGGTGTCGCAATAAATAATGAAGAATAGGTTCCTACAATAATACCGATTAACATCGCAAAGATAAATCCACGGATTGAATCGCCACCAAATACAAACATAATTGCTAATACCATAATCATCGTTAATGAGGTATTTAAAGTACGTGATAATGTAGTATTAATAGAATCGTTTACAATTTTATTGAAATTACCATGGTGCGATTTTCCACCTAAGAATTCACGAACTCTATCAAATACAATTACGGTATCATTCATTGAATATCCAATAACTGTTAGAATTGCAGCAATAAAGTGTTGGTCAATTTCCATGTGGAATGGCATGTATTTGTATAATAAAGAATAAATTCCTAATACAAAAATAACGTCATGCGCCACCGCAGCAATTGCTCCTAATGAATATTGATATTTTCTGAACGAAATTACTAAGTATAAACACACTAATAACATCGCTCCTAATACTGCCCAATAGGCGTTTGTTCTAATATCAGAAGAAATTGTAGGATTAACTTTCATAGACTGCATCATTCCAAATTCTTTTCCTTCATATAAATTTGTGAATTTTTCATAAGTTATATCTTTAGCAAAGAATTTTTTCAATCCATTATATAATTTAACATTCACGGCTTTATCAACCTCAACACCTTCTTTATCAATTTGATATTTGGTAGTAATTTTCAATTGGCTATCATTACCAAATGTTTTCGCTTCAGCTCTATCAAAAAATTCAGCTGTAGAAAGCGCATTTGTAACTTCTTCTGAAGACACTTTTTTGTCAAATTGCACTTGGAATGTTCTTCCTCCTACAAAGTCAATACCTTGGTCGAATCCATTCGTAAAGAACGAAACAAAACTAATAATACAAACAATTAACGAGAATGCATATGTGAATTTCTTAATTTTTAAGAAATCGAAGTTGAAACCTGTAAACCAATTTTTAGTAATGTTTGTAGAGAATTGTAAACTTCTTCCTTTAGCAATATCCGCATCAATAAAGAAACGTGCAATAAAGATTGAAGTAAATAATGACGTTAAAATACCTGCTAATAATGCTACGGCAAATCCCCTAATCATTCCTTCACCAAAAATAAATAAAATGGCACCTGTTAATACGTGCGTTACATTCGCATCAATAATAGAACGCATTGCTCCTTTCCATCCGAAAGCTGTAGTAACTGCATTTTCTAATGACAAGCCAGCTCTTAATTCTTCTTTTGCTCTTTCATAAATAATGATATTTGCATCTACCGCAGTACCCATCGTTAATACTACACCAGCAATACCTGGTAGAGTTAAAACAAAATGGAAACTAGCCATAAAACCAAATAACAATACTAAGTTTAATAATAGCGCTACGTTAGCATACCAACCTGCTCTTCCGTAATAGAAAACCATCCAGAAAGAAACTAATAATAAACCAATAATAGATGATAAAATACCATTATCAATAGCTTCTTGACCTAAAGAAGGCCCAACTACTGCTTTTTGTACAATATCTGCTTTAGCTGGTAATTTACCTGCTCTTAATACATTTTCTAAATCGGCAGTTTCTTCTAATGTGAAAGAACCTGAAATTTGTGTTTGTCCACCAGAAATTGCTGCTTTTGCAGTAGCTGCAGAATACACTACATTATCTAATACAATACAAACTTGATTTCCGTTTTTAGCAATATCACCAGTTAATTGTTCCCATTTTCTTGAACCAACTGGATTCATTTGCATACTTACTGCTGGTTTACCAAATTGGTCAAAATCAGCACTTGCATCTGTAATGGCACCACCTAATAATGGAGCAACTCCATCTGCAGTTCCTTTTAAAATATATAATTCGGTAACATCACCTGTTTTAGATGTTGTTTTTCCCCAAGCAAATTTTGCATTTGAAGCCGTTGCTGGTAATAAAGCTCTAATTTCTGCTCTTTTTAAATACGAGTTAATTTTAGCTGTATCCTTAACATTATATCCAATTAATCCAGACGGACTTGGAATTGCATTTTCAAATAAAGGTCCTAAATCTTTAGCTGCTTTTTTAGCTGCATCTTTTTTATCACCTAATAATTCGTTTACTTTAGATTTTGGATCTACTGCTTTCGTTGTATCAACAACAGCAACAGCTGCAGTTGGTTTTTTCTCAGTTGCTTTTAAAGCATCGTTAGCAGCAGTAAAGAAATTACCTAATTCCTCTGGTTTTAAGGTTTCCCAAAATTCTAATTGTGCCGTTTGAGATAATAATTTTTCAACTCTATCTAAATCTTTAGCTCCTGGTAATTCCACTAAAATTCTTCCTGTTTCACCAATTTTTTGAATGTTTGGTTGCGCTACTCCGAATTTATCAATACGTTTTGTTAATACTTTATAAGCACTTTCAATAGATTCAGCTACTTTCTTTTTCAAAATAACTTTCACTTGATCGTCCGTCATATTTAACTGAACTTCTTCAAAACTTCTATTGTAGAATGCTTCAGCTGAAGCCATTTTTATAGTTCCGTTAGATTCTGCAGCAAAAGCGTCAAAAAAGGCATCTAAATAATCTTGATTTCCTTTTCTTTCTTTTGTAGCTCTTTCTAAAGCTCTGTTGAAAGTTGGGTTTTTAGAATTGTTAGATAACGTTTTTAAAACATCCTTAACAGAAACTTCTAACGTTACGTTAATTCCACCTTCTAAATCTAATCCTTTGTTGATTTGTTGTTTTTCTATTTCCTCATAAGTAAAGCTGGCAAAACCTAAGTTTAATACCTCTTTTTTCTTTAATGATTTTAAATAGTTTAATTCTTTTTGAGAATCTCCTTTCGCAACTTCTTTCGCATCTTTTACAATTCCGTTAGCAACAAACGTAAAAGAAAGTTGATAGATACAAGCAATCGTAAAAATGATTGCGAAGAATTTAATTAGTCCTTTGTTCTGCATTATAGTTAATTTAAGTTATTTTCTTTAAAAACGGACAAATATATCATTTCATAAAGGATAAAACAATTTTATTTGAGCCAAAAATTCATTTTTTATTAATATTTAATCAACATTCCGAAAAATTTATCTTTTTTACACTTTTAAGTTCCTCAAAATAAGTAGAATAAAAAAAAGCGCTGAAACAATCAACGCTTTTTATTTTTTAGAAATAATATTTCCTATTTGTCTGTGATTGTTGATTCGGCAATTTGTTTATAGGTACCGTTTTCCAATTTTTCACGTATTGCTTCAAAAGCTGTTAATGTTTCATCAATATCTTCTAATGTATGCGTTGTAGTAGGAATCATTCGTAATAAAATCATTCCTTTTGGAATTACTGGATATACTACTATTGACAAGAAAATTCCGTAGTTTTCTCTTAAATCATTAACCATAATCATAGCTTCAGGTATAGAACCTTCTAAGTAAACTGGTGTAATACACGTGTTAGTATCGCCAATATTGAATCCTTTTTCCTTTAATCCGTTTTGTAACGCATTAACATTTACCCATAATTTATCTTTAATTTCCGATGAATTACGCAATAATTCTAAACGTTTCAACGAACCAATCGTTTGAATCATCGGCAATGCTTTAGCAAACATTTGAGAACGTAAATTATATTTTAAATAATCAATAATATCTTTATCTGCCGCTACGAATGCACCAATGTTTGCCATTGATTTCGCAAATGTTGAAAAGTACACATCAATTCCGTCTTGACAGCCTTGCTCCTCACCTGCTCCAGCACCTGTTTTACCAAGTGTACCAAAACCGTGTGCATCATCAACCAATAAACGGAAATTGTATTTTTTCTTCATTTCTACAATTTCTTTTAACTTACCTTGTTGTCCTCGCATACCAAAAACACCTTCTGTAATAAACAAAATACCACCACCCGTTTCGGTAGCTAATTTTGTAGCACGTTGTAGGTTTTTCTCCATACTTTCGATGTCATTGTGCTTATACGTAAATCGTTTTCCACTATGCAAACGAACCCCGTCAATAATACACGCGTGTGCATCTACATCATAAACAATAACATCATTTCTTGTAACCAAAGCATCAATTGTAGATAAAATTCCTTGGTAACCAAAATTCAATAAATAAGCCGATTCTTTCATTACAAAAGCAGCCAATTCTTGTTCTAATTGTTCGTGATACTTAGTGTGCCCACTCATCATACGAGCTCCCATTGGGTAAGCCGCACCATATTGTGCTGCTGCTTCAGTATCTGCTTTACGAACTTCTGGATGATTGGCTAACCCTAAATAGTCATTCAAACTCCAGTTTAATATATTTTTACCTTGAAATTGCATTCTTGGGCCCAATTCACCTTCCAACTTTGGAAACACGAAATAACCTTCTGCTTGTGAAGCCCATTTTCCTAACGGTCCTTTATTTTGTTGTATTCTTTCAAATAAATCTTTAACCATAATTTCTTACTTAATTTGTGCTGCAAAAGTATAAATAAAAAAACGTTTTTAATAATTTTTTTTTAACAACAAAATCTAATAAATCGAACACCAAAAAAAAACATATTTGTAAAAAATAAAGTTTTACTTATCTTTGACATTCCTATGAAAGCAATAAAAATTATCGAATGTCCGCGCGATGCTATGCAAGGCATTAAAACGTTTATTCCCACCGAAAAAAAGGTTCAATATATTCAATCTTTATTACGAGTTGGATTTGACACGCTGGATTTTGGAAGTTTTGTGTCGCCAAAAGCGATTCCGCAAATGCAAGACACGGCTGAAGTTTTAGACCAATTAGATTTATCTCAAACAAAAAGCAAACTATTAGCTATTATTGCCAATACGCAAGGAGCAGAAACCGCATCAAAACATAAAGCAATACAATATCTTGGTTTTCCGTTTTCTATTTCTGAAAATTTTCAAATGCGAAACACGCACAAAACCATTGCTGAAAGTTTAATAACATTACAAGAAATACTTGAAATAGCAGACAAAACGAATAAAGAAGTTGTGACGTATATTTCTATGGGATTTGGAAATCCGTACGGCGATCCTTACAATGTAGATGTTGTGAGTGACTGGACAGAAAAATTAGCTAAGATGGGCGTAAAAATTTTATCACTTTCCGATACGATTGGCTCTTCTACTCCCGAAATTATCGATTATTTATTCCGCAATTTAATACCTAAATATCCAAACATTGAATTTGGTGCGCATTTACATACTACGCCAGACAAATGGTTTGAAAAAATTGACGCCGCATATCAAGCTGGCTGCAGAAGATACGACGGTGCCATTCAAGGTTTTGGAGGCTGCCCAATGGCTAAAGACGACTTAACTGGGAATATGCCTACCGAAAAGTTATTATCCTATTTTACCACCAAAAAAGAAAACACCAACACCAGCCCAATGAGCTTTGAAAGCGCCTATAACGAAGCGACTAAATTGTTTAGCGAGTTTCATTAATGTATAAACTTAAAGCAATGATTTAGTGATAAATTTAATTGTTTTGAATTAAATTATGATTTACTACTAACTTTTTCTTATATTTGCACGCAATTTAACTTCAATTGCAGCATGAAAGCACACACTACAAAAATTATAGGAGAAGGACTAACGTATGACGATGTTCTTTTAATCCCAAATTACTCAGAAATTCTTCCAAGAGAAGTTTCTATTCAATCAAAATTTAGTAAAAACATTACCTTAAATACACCAATTGTTTCCGCTGCAATGGATACAGTTACTGAAAGTGCTATGGCTATTGCTATGGCGCAAGAAGGTGGTATTGGTGTGCTACACAAAAATATGACTATTGCACAACAAGCTGCAGAAGTAAGAAAAGTAAAACGTGCAGAAAGCGGAATGATTATAGATCCTGTAACATTGCCTTTAACCGCAAATGTAGGTGATGCCAAAAATGCGATGAGAGAATTTGGTATTGGTGGAATTCCAGTTGTAGATGAAAAAGGAATTTTAAAAGGAATTGTTACCAATAGAGATTTGCGTTTTGAAAAAGAAAACTCAAGAGCGATTACTGAAGTAATGACCTCTGAAAATTTAGTTACTGCAGGAAAAGGTACTACGTTAGCCGCTGCAGAAGAAATTCTTCAAAAAAGTAAAATTGAAAAATTACCTGTAGTTGATGCTGATTTTAAATTGATTGGATTAATTACATTTAGAGATATTACTAAACTTACACAAAAACCAAACGCAAATAAAGATAAATTTGGTCGTTTACGAGTAGCTGCCGCTTTAGGCGTTACTGCAGATGTACTTGATAGAGCAGAAGCTTTAGTAAAAGCAGGTGTTGATGCCGTAATTATTGATACCGCACACGGACATACCAAAGGTGTGGTAGACGTATTAAAACAAGTAAAAAACAAATTTCCAGAAATAGATGTAGTGGTTGGAAACATTGCTACACCAGAAGCCGCTTTATATTTAGCTGAAAATGGTGCTGATGCTGTAAAAGTTGGAATCGGACCTGGTTCTATTTGTACAACACGAGTAGTAGCCGGTGTTGGTTTTCCTCAATTTTCTGCCGTTTTAGAAGTGGCAGCAGCTTTAGAAGGAACCGGCATACCTGTTATTGCTGACGGTGGCGTTCGATATACTGGAGACATTCCAAAAGCGTTGGCTGCAGGAGCTTCTTGTGTGATGTTAGGCTCAATGTTAGCTGGAACGAAAGAATCACCAGGTGAAACTATTATTTTTGAAGGAAGAAAATTCAAATCGTACCGTGGAATGGGTTCTGTAGAAGCTATGAAAGAAGGTTCGAAAGACAGATATTTCCAAGATGTGGAAGATGATGTTAAAAAATTAGTTCCAGAAGGAATTGTTGGTCGTGTACCATATAAAGGAGAATTAAACGAAAGTATGCAACAATTTATTGGTGGACTTCGTGCTGGAATGGGCTACTGTGGTGCAAAAAACATAGAAACCTTACAAGCTACAAGCCGATTTGTACGATTAACATCAAGTGGAATTAGCGAAAGTCATCCACATAATGTTACGATAACTAAAGAAGCTCCGAATTATTCGAGATAATATAATATTGAACCTAACAGGTTTTTGAAACCTATCAGGTCTAAAAGTAAAAATCCATTCCGATTTATTGGAATGGATTTTTTTATTGGTACCAGATTCTGAATGAAAATTAAATTCCCAAATAATTACTTGGCGTTATCGCTTTTAATTCTGTTTTAATATCGTTAGAAACTTGCAACGTTTCAATAAATGCGTGAATGGAATCTTTATTGATAACTGTGTTCGTTCTTGTTAAATCTTTTAGTGCTTCGTAAGGATTTGGATAGCCTTCTCTTCGTAAAATAGTTTGAATCGCTTCTGCTACAACAGCCCAGTTTTTCTCTAAATCTTCTGCGAATTTTGCTTCGTTTAATAATAATTTATTTAATCCTTTTAATGTTGATTCAAAGGCAATAAGCGTATGTCCAATTGGCACACCAATATTTCGTAAAACAGTACTATCTGTTAAATCACGTTGTAATCTTGAAAGTGGTAATTTTGCAGATAAATGCTCGAAAATAGCATTTGCAATGCCTAAATTTCCTTCTGAATTTTCAAAATCAATTGGATTCACTTTATGTGGCATAGCTGAAGAACCGATTTCTCCCGCTTTAATTTTTTGTTTGAAATAATCCATAGACACATACGTCCAAATGTCTCTATCTAAGTCAATAATGATGGTATTTATTCTTTTTAATGCATCAAAAAAAGCAGCAAAATGATCGTAATGTTCAATTTGTGTAGTTGGAAATGAATGACGAAGTCCTAACGTTTCTTCAACAAATTGCGATCCGAATGCTTTCCAATCGTGGTTTGGATAGGCTACTTTATGCGCGTTATAATTTCCTGTTGCACCACCAAATTTAGCGGCAAAAGGCACATTAAACAACAAACGCATTTGTTCTTCAACACGTTCTACAAAAACTAAAATTTCTTTTCCTAAACGGGTTGGTGAAGCCGGTTGTCCGTGTGTACGAGCTAATAAAGGAATATTCGCCCATTCTACCGAAAGTTCTTTTAATTTTTGAACAATCGCAATTAAACTTGGTAAATATACATTTTCAAAAGCTTCTTTCGCAGAAAGTGGAATCGCAGTATTATTAATATCTTGAGACGTTAGTCCGAAGTGTATAAATTCTTTAAACGCTTCTAAACCAAATTCGTCAAACTTCTTTTTTATAAAATATTCAACCGCTTTTACATCGTGGTTAGTGGTTTTTTCGGTTTCTTTAATCCAAAGTGCATCTTCCGTTGAAAAATTTTCATAAATGCTTCTCAATTTTCCAAAGCTGTTTTTATCTACTCCTTGTAATTGAGGCACGCCATATTCACACATTGAAATAAAATATTCTACCTCAACTAAAACTCTATATTTTATTAACGCTTCTTCCGAAAAATAAGCGGATAACGATTTGGTTTTACTTCTGTAGCGTCCGTCAATTGGCGATACGGCATTTAATTCCGTTAATTGCATAATGTTGTGTTGTTTTTTAAAGATGCAAATTTAGTAATTCGTGCGTAGTATTCCGAAATTAGTTAGGTGTTTTTTGAAAAATTAATTTTAAAATAATATACATTAAAAAATTAGAGCTATTAATTCGACCATTTTCTTTTATAGAATTTTTGTTACTTTGCGACAAATTAAACCGAAATGCAAAAAAACAAACTCGCTTTATTGGAATATTTAGAAAACTTTATGTCTGAAAACAGAAAAAACAGATTTATTGAAGTACTAAAAAACAGAACCAATCATTTTACTATTGCTATGGAAGATGTATATCAGCTACATAATACAAGTGCTGTGATGAGAAGTTGTGAGGTTTTTGGCATTCAAAATTTACATATTGTAGAACAACGATACGGAAAAGCGATTGACAAACAAATTGCGATGGGTGCCGAAAAATGGGTAGACATTAACCAACATCAAGATATGAAAAGTTGTATCGCAAGTTTACGGGCAAAAGGGTATCAAATTATTGCGACCACACCACATAATGACTCCTGTATGTTAGACGAATTTGATGTTTCGAAAAAATCGGCAATCTTTTTTGGTACTGAGATTGACGGGCTTTCAGAAGAAGTAATGAAAGAAGCGGATGGGTTTATAAAAATTCCAATGGTTGGATTTACAGAAAGTTTAAATATTTCTGTTTCAGCTGCGTTGGTTATTCAGGATATTACAAACAGAATGCGACAATCGGATATTAACTGGCAACTTACAGATGAAGAAGTGTTAGAAAAACGTTTGGATTGGACGAGAAAAACGATTAAAGATGTTGATTATATTGAGAAACAGTTTGTGGGATAGTTTTCAGTAATCAGTTATGAGTTGACAGTTGTAAATAGCTACTTGACGCTTTGAAACTTTGCACTTTGAAACTTTGCAACTTTGCAACTTTTCACTTAAACTACTTTCTTTTCAAAACTTTGTAATCATTATAGGAAGTAGCCAAGGCATCTAAAACTTGTAAATCGCTTGCTGTATTAATGAAGTTTTTAGAATAATTGCATTTTTCTAAAATTTTATCAATTTCATTTTTATCCAATTGTAACAACATCGCTAAAACTTCACGATTCGTATTATTACTTAAAATGGCAGAAAAATGCGTATCGTTTTTTAAATCGATTAATTTCTTAAAATCTTTTTCTTTTGTATTAAACAGTGAATACACTAAATCTACTGGATTAGACAAAGCCTTTAATAAGTTTTCTGTAGCGTTTTTAGCTTTCATTCCTGGTTCGTAACCTAAATTTAAACCTGCAATATTATAGCGATAGTTCTCGTTTACAGGAATTAATTTCGTGTCAATTTCCAAATATCCTGTTAAGGTATAATTTGTTACTAAAACCGTTTCAATTTCATTTTCTTTAAAACTTAAAAAAACAGTTTGAATTCCAGAATATGATTTTTGATTCACACCAACCTCAGCATAATTATATCCTAAATGAGAAAACAACAATTTATCATTAGTTTTCGCAGAAATTTCAAAATCACCATTTTCAGAAGCTAAAACTACTGCAGAAGTATTTTTATTTAAAACCGTTACTCTTGCAATTGGCATTTTAGTTTTGATATCCATAATTTTTCCTTTCACTTTTATTTGCAAAGAGTCGGATTGAGAAAACCCAAACACGGCAGTTAAAATTAAAATAAGAAAAGTTATTTTTTTCATCTGAAAATATATTTCTACAAAAATAAGATTTAATTTTAAATAGGGAATGTTGTTAACATAAGATTATAAAAAAGTTGAATTTTATAGCATAAAAAATCCCGAAACGAATACACGAATCGGGATAATTATATTTAAACTAAAAAATTAGTCGTTTGATCTTCTTGGTGTTCTTTTTGCTCCTTCAAATCCAGAACTTCTTCTTTCAGTTGAACGACCTTCACCTCTTCTTCCGCTATCGCGAGAATCAGAACTTCTTCTATCGCTTCCGCCAGTTGATGTAGTCCTTGGTCTGAAACCACTTCCGCCTTCACGATTTCCACCTTCACGGTTGAAACCACCTTCACGATTTCCACCACCAGAATTTCCTCTGTAGCCACCACCTTCGCGGTTTCCGCCACCTGAGTTTCCTCTGTATCCACCGCCTTCACGATTTCCACCACCAGAATTTCCTCTGTATCCACCAGAACTTCCGCCTTCACGTCTTCCTGAGAATCCGCTTCCGCCAGATCTTCCACCACTTCTTCCGTTATGGTCTCTGCGTCCGCCACCGCCATTTTTAGAAATTTCAACGTTAATTTTTCTGCCGTTAATATTCACAGCATTTAAAACTTCCATTACTTTTTCTGCCAATTCAGCATTGGTATTAAAGAAAGAAAAACCTTCTTTACAGTCTACTTTAAACACGTCATCTTGACCTACTTGTAAAGTATCACGTAAATAATCTTTTAACGTCATCCAATCATAATCATCTCTTGTACCGATATTAATAAAATATCTTACCGTACCATCTGATGGAATTTCAGCTCTACTTGATGAACTATCTTGAGAAGCTAAATCTTTAGATTTTTTGTAATAGTTTAAGAAACGATTAAATTCTACAGAAATTACTTTTTTGATTAATTCTTCTTTAGGAATGTCTTGTAACAATTCCATAATTGAAGGCAAATACGTATCAATTGAATGATCTGTTTCTGTGTCTTTAATTTTGTTCGCTAAGTGTAATAACTGAATTTCGCAGATTTCCATACCTGAAGGAATGGCTTTTTCTTCGAATTTCGTTTTGATAATTCGCTCAATTGAGTGAATTTTTCTGATTTCACTTTTCGTAATAATTACAAACGAAGTACCTGATTTTCCGGCACGACCTGTACGACCTGAACGGTGCGTATACGTTTCAATTTCGTCTGGTAATTGATAATTGATTACGTGTGTAATGTTGTCTACGTCAATTCCACGAGCTGCAACGTCAGTCGCAACAAGCATTTGAATTTGTCTTCCACGGAACGATTTCATTACGCCATCACGTTGTGCTTGCGATAAATCTCCGTGTAATGCAGCAGCATTATACCCGTCTTCAATTAATTTTTCTGCAACCGCTTGCGTATCTCTTTTCGTTCTACAAAAAATTACAGAGAAAATATCTGGATTCGCATCTGCCAATCTTTTTAATCCCTCGTATCTATCACGCGCATTAACTAAATAATATTCGTGAGAAATGTTTGCTGAACTCGAGTTTTTATGACCTACCGTAATTTCTTGCGGGTTTCTCATAAATTCTTTAGCGATTCTGGCTACTTCTTGCGGCATTGTAGCCGAGAATAACCAAGTGTTTTTGTCTTTTGGCGTGTCTGATAAGATACTTGTAATATCTTCATAGAAACCCATGTTTAACATTTCGTCTGCCTCATCAAGAACACAGATGCTGATGTTTTTAATATTCACCATGCCTCTGTTAATCATATCTTGCATTCTACCCGGTGTCGCCACAATTACTTGTGCGCCTCGCTTAATATCACGCGCTTGATCATGAATACTCGCGCCACCGTATACTGCAACAGTATATAAACCGTCGATGTATTTTGAGTATAATTTAATCTCGTTTGTAATTTGCAAACACAATTCTCTTGTTGGAGAAAGTATTAAAACCTGTGTTTGCTTGTTGAATGGGTCAATTTTTTGGATTAGCGGAAAACCAAAAGCTGCGGTTTTTCCTGTTCCTGTTTGGGCAAGAGCCACGATATCTGTATCATCTTCCAATAATAGTGGTATAGCCTTCTCCTGTACTTCCGACGGGGTCTCGAATCCTAAATCACTTATTGCTTTTAACAACGATTCGTTTAACCCTAATTGCTCAAATTTATTCATTATATATTTTTAAATTGGGTGCAAAGGTAAGATTAAAAATCGGATTAAACTAATTTGTTTTTAATTGATTTTCAGAAAGTTACGATTGTTTAACATAGTAAAGAAGTAATAATTCATATAGTAACATTAAAACTACAATACATTTTATTTGTTTTTAAGAAAGTGTATCAGTTTTTGAACCGCAATTCCTCTATGGCTGATAATCGATTTTTGTTCCATAGTCATTTCTGCGAAAGTGGTTGAAAAACCTTCAGGTTGAAAAATTGGGTCGTAGCCAAAGCCTTGATTTCCTGACTTTTCCAAAGTGATTTCACCTTTTACAATCCCATCAAATAAATGCTGTTGGTTATTTATATTTAACGCAATAATGGTTTTAAACTGTGCTTTTCTATCGGTTTCAGTAGCTAATTTCTGAAGCACCAAATTCATATTATCTTCAGCGTTTTTTTGTTCACCTGCATAACGCGCTGAATATACGCCTGGTTCGTTATTTAAACTTTCAATTTCCAAACCTGTATCGTCAGCAAAACAAGGTAAACCAAAATTTTCTGTGACATAATTTGCTTTCAAAATCGCATTGCCTTCAATGGTTTCAGCCGTTTCCGGAATATCCACAAAACATCCAATATCTTCTAAAGAGACAATTTGAAATTGCGCACCGACTTGTTGCTGAATTTCAGCAATTTTGTTTTTATTGTTGGATGCGAAGACTAATTTCATATGTTGGGTACGGGGATGACGCGGATTGGAATAGATTTAAGTAATTTTTGTTTTGAAATACTTTTTAAACACAGATTTAAGAAATTAAATAAATTATTAAAATTTCTCCAATCTGTTTTGCGAAATATTATAGGGCTTTCAATATTTTTTTATTAATATCTTTAATCAACTGCGGTCCTTCGTAAATAAATCCTGTATATAATTGGACTAAACTTGCGCCTGCATTTAATTTTTCGATAGCATCATCAGCAGTGTGAATACCTCCTACTCCAATAATTGGAAAAGATTTATTGCTTTTTTCTGATAAGAATCTGATAACTTCAGTAGAACGATTCGTTAATGGCTTCCCAGATAATCCACCCATTTCTAATTTATTTCCAGACGTTAATCCGTCACGAGAAATAGTAGTGTTAGTTGCGATTACACCTGCGATTTTCGTTTCGTTTACTATATCAATAATATCCAATAATTGTTCATTGGTTAAATCAGGTGCGATTTTTAAAAGAATTGGTTTTCCATTCGACAAGCTAAGGGTAACAGCTTTTTGATCATTCAAATCTTGTAAGGTTTGTAATAATTTTGTCAACGGTTCTTTTTCTTGAAGTTCGCGAAGATTTGGTGTGTTTGGAGAACTTACGTTGACCACAAAATAATCTACATAATCAAATAAGGCTTCAAAACAAATTTCGTAGTCTTTTGTTGCGTCTTCGTTTGGTGTGATTTTATTTTTTCCAATATTTCCACCAATTAAAACACCTTTATTTTCTTTTAATCTTAAAATCGCTGCTTCTACTCCACCATTATTAAATCCCATTCGGTTAATAATTGCTGAATCTGATTTCAACCGAAATAATCTTTTCTTAGGATTTCCGTCTTGTGGTTTTGGTGTAAGCGTTCCAATTTCAATAAAACCAAATCCGAAATCTGATAATTCATTGAATAGTTTCGCATCTTTATCAAATCCTGCAGCTAATCCTACTGGGTTTTTAAATTTCAACCCAAATACTTCACTTTCTAATCGTTTGTCTTCTACTACATAAATCGCTTTGATAATTGAAGTTACAAATGGAATTTTAGAAATAAATTTCACCAAAGAAAAAGTAAAATAATGCACTTTTTCTGGGTCGAAACAGAATAATATAGGACGTAAAAGTAATTTATACATAATGATAGTTGTGTTGTACTGCAAAAGTAATTTTTAATGACAGATTACACAAATTTTCAGAAATTAAAATTGTATGGGTTACCAAATTGATTTAATTAGAAATTGAACTATCATTTGAATTTATTTTCATACATTTGTATATACAAATATTAATTAAGTCATGAACCGAAAACATTTTTTAGGACTTTTAAGTTTGACACCAATATTATACGCTATGAGAACTGTAAACGAATTATTTAGTTATAAAGACATTTTGCCTAATACGCCAAAAATGCCAGTTTTGTTTTTAGGTCATGGTAGTCCGATGAACGCCATTGAAGAAAATGAATTCGTGGCTGGTTTTAGAACTATTGCCAAAACCATTCCGACTCCAACTGCGATTTTGTGTATTTCTGCGCATTGGTTCACCAAGGGCACGAAAGTAACTGCAATGGAAATGCCGCAAACCATTCATGATTTTGGTGGTTTCCCGAAAGAGTTATTTGATGTGAAATATCCAGCAAAAGGCTCTCCAGAATTAGCACAACTTACCAAAGAATTAATCCTTCCAACAGCAGCTTCACTAGACTACGATTGGGGATTAGATCACGGAGCTTGGAGTGTGATTAAACATTTGTATCCTGAAGCTAATATTCCCGTGATTCAAATGAGTATTGATTATAGTTTGACAGGTCAAGCGCATTTTGAACTGGCTCAAAAATTACAATCGTTACGAAACAAAGGAATCTTAATTATTGGAAGTGGAAATATCGTACACAATTTACGAATGGTAGATTGGGCAAATTTCAATAAAGACAATTATGGTTTTGATTGGGCGATTGAAGCCAGAGAAAAAATCAACAAAAATATTATTGATGGCGATTTCGCGAATTTAATCAATTATCAAAAACAAGGAAAAGCGTTTGATTTAGCGATTCCAACGCCAGATCATTATTTACCTTTATTATATACCTTAGGTTTGAAAAACGAATCGGAAAATATTCAGTTATTTAATGATAAACTTTTGGCAGGTTCGTTGAGTATGACTTCTGTGAAGATTGGCTGAAACCCATTTTGTCATTCTGAATTTATTTCAGAATCTAAAACAAATTGATTCTGAATTAGAATCTGAAACAAGTTCAGATTGACAATAAATTTATTTTCTATTTCGGATTAGTCGCAATCACAAACTTTAAATTATTCTTCACCCCTATTTGAAGCACGTCTACTAAATCTTGTACTTGCAAATTAAACGGAATTCGAACTACAACGGTTTGTTCTTTATCTGTACCAATTTTAACTAACAATTCTTTTTCCAACTCTTCAAAATTAACAGGTTGTTTGTCAATAAAAAAAGCTTTGTCTTCCGTAACTGAAATACTTATAAATTGTTTGTTTGTTTTTTCGTTAGTTTTCGATTTTGGCAACGTCATTTTAATCACATTCGGATTTGCCAATGTTGAGATGATTAGAAAAAACAACAGCAAGAAGAACATAATATCACTCATTGATGACGCGTGAACTTCTGCGTGAAATCGTCTGTTTCTTTTAATTGCCATTTGGTCGTTGAATTATGTTTACAAATTCCAATACTTGTTTTTGAACATTTAGCATAAAATGATCAATTTTTCCATTCAATAAATGATATCCTGCATAAGCAATTAAACCTACGATAAGTCCAGCTCCCGACGAAATCATTTTTTCGTATAATCCACCAGAAATATTTCCAATACTAATATTTTCAGTAATAGAAATGCTATAGAAAATTTTAATTACCCCAGAAATCGTTCCTACGAAACCTAATGTTGGTGCCATACCCGCAATTAATCCTAATTGACCCATTTTACGTTCCATCTCGCCTAATTCAATTTGAGCCATACGCTCCATATTCGATTCAATTTCAGAAATAGGTCTTCCAATCGTTAAAATTCCTTCTTTTACAACTCTTGCTGTAGCATTATTTACGCGTTCTGCTGCTCCAACAGCTAAATTCATATTACCACTATTTAAGTGAGTACGCACTTCTTTCAGCAGAAAATCATCATTTTTTGTAGTTTTAGCGATGTATAAATACCTTTCAACTATTAAATAAATGGTATAAATCATCAAAATAATAATTGGTATTAAGAAAAAACCACCTTTTAAAATGAACTCAAAAACTGATATTCCTTCGTTAACAGGTGTTGTATTTGTATTTGCCACATTTGTTACAGCTTGTGCAACAGTATCTACAGTTGTTTGTAAAAAAAATCCGATCATAAGTAATACTATTCTTAATTAATTTTTTGAAATTTGCAATAAAGATACATTTTTCTATAAAGTATAAAACTAAAAAAAGTATATTTTATTTTACAGAAGAAGAAATTTTTTAAAAACATCTAAAAAATGACTTATAAAGAATCCATAAATTGGCTATTTAATCAACTTCCCGTGTTCCAAAACATTGGTGCTGCTGCATATAAAGAAGATTTAACCAATACCTTATTATTAACAGAACATTTGAATCATCCTGAAAGAAATTTTAAAACCATTCACGTAGCTGGTACAAATGGAAAAGGTTCAACAAGCAGTATGATTGCCTCTGTATTTATGGAAGCTGGGTATAAAGTGGGCTTATACACGTCACCTCATTTAAAGGATTTTAGGGAACGAATTACAATAAATGGCAAGAAAATATCTAAAAATTATGTTCATCAATTTATTTTAGAACATAAGTCGTTTTTTGAGAAAACCGAATTAAGTTTTTTTGAAATGACAGTTGGACTCGCTTTTCGATATTTTTCTGACAAAAAGGTTGACATTGCTATTATTGAAGTTGGAATGGGTGGGAGATTAGACGCAACAAATATTATATCACCTTTACTTTCTGTTATTACAAATATAGGAAAAGATCATACTGCTTTTTTAGGAGATACTTTAGAAAAAATCGCCTTTGAAAAAGCGGGCATCATAAAACAGAACATTCCAGTTTTAATTGGAGAATATACTATACAAACAAAACCTGTTTTTTTAGAAGTAGCTTCAAAAAACAAATCAGAAATTTATTTCGCACAAGATTTAAACCACCCAGATTACCCTTGTGGCCTTCTTGGCAATTATCAAATTAAGAATAAAAAAACAGTTATTGAAGTTTTCCGAAATTTAAAATCTGAATTTAAAATTTCGGAAGACAACATCAAAAATGGTATTTTAAACGTAGTTAACAACACCCATTTACAAGGAAGATGGCAAATTTTACAAGAAAATCCGAAAGTGATTTGCGATACGGCTCACAACGCACACGGACTTGAAATGGTTATGCAACAATTAAAAAAAGAAACTTACAATCAATTGCACATAGTTTTAGGAGTCGTAAATGATAAAGATTTAGATGCAATTTTGCCATTATTTCCAAAAAACGCCAATTATTATTTTTGTAAACCAAAAAATGAACGTGGTTTAAATGCAAATACACTTCAAGAAAAAGCAAAATCATATCAACTTAACGGAAATATATACACCTCTGTTTCAAAAGCTTACAAAGCGGCATTAGAAAAATCATCTGATAAAGATTTGATTTTTATTGGTGGCAGTAACTTCGTAGTTTCAGAAATAATATAATTTTTTTGTTTTTTTATTTGCAAATACCGAAAACAGATGTATATTTGCACTCGCAATACGAAAGTAGCGCGTTTTATTGGGGCAATTAGCTCAGCTGGTTCAGAGCACCTCGTTTACACCGAGGGGGTCGGGGGTTCGAACCCCTCATTGCCCACAAATATTTAACTCCTTAAGAAATTAAGGAGTTTTTTTATGCCAAAAATTTATTAATCAACCATTTTTCGATTACTCACACTACAGCAAAACCAAGAAAAACTTCTCATTTAATTATTCAATCGTTAAATAAAGAATTATTCAACATAATAAAAAAAGGTATTTTACTACAATTCTAACATATCATTCTTATCAAAATAAACACAACTATATAAGAGAAAACTTTTAATATCACTTTTTATTAAGAAAGTTCACAAAACCGATAATTTTTATTAACAAAATGTAGTAATATCAAAAATAGACTTTTAAAAAAATGTTAATAACTTAAAATGATTAAAATTGAGTATTTTGAAAAATATCATATTTCCAACGTTTTCGTAAGCATTTGATTTTCAATATCGTTAAAAAAAAATACTAACACAAATGTTAATAACCTCATAAAAAAGTGTTATTATTCAAAATAAACATTTTATATTTGCCTCATAACTTTTAAAAATAAACAAATTATGAAAAAAGTATTACTAACTGCTGCTGCAGTATTATCATTAACTTTTGTTAATGCACAAGAAGAAAAAGGAACTGGATCTGGTTTCTCAAAAGGAAGTACATTTGTTTCAGGAGGATTTTCTTTAACATCTACAAACAACAAAAACACTAATGAAAAAACAAGTGGTTTTGGAATTGAACCTAAAATTGGTTACTTTGTGTCTGAAAAAATTGCTGTTGGAGCAAAATTTGGATATGCATCTGACAAATCAAAAAATGCTACAGTTGACCTTAGTGATGATTCAACTATGTCAGTAGGTATATTTGGGAGATATTATACAACTGCATCAAGCCAATTTTCTTTATTTGGTCAATTAGGATTTGATTATGTAACAATTAAAGATAATATGACAAATGGTATGACAGTAAATGGTTGGGGATTAGCTTTCACACCAGGTATCAACTATTTTGTTTCAGATAATTGGGCTGTTGAGGCTACAATTGGTAGTTTAGGTTATGGTTCTGCAAAAGCTGATGTCGCTGGAGCAAAAGAAGTATCTGCCTTTGATTTATCTTTGGATTTAAGAGCTATCTCATTTGGAGTTAACTACAAATTCTAATCTAAGAATTCCTTATAAAAAAAACCCGCCAAAGGCGGGTTTTTTTTATGAAATATATTATAATAATTAACTTAAAGTAGAAAGTATTCCTCCTAATATAGCAAAAACAAAAATAAAACCATACAAGGAAACTAAAATCAAAGTAAAAATCCCTAAAAATTTATGGTGCGATTTTAAATTTTCTAAGCCATCTGCTAATAATTGTTTGTTTTTCGAATGTAAAGCAGCACTTGTTTTAGTAGCATATTGATACAAATAATACACCGGAAAGAAATAAATAGCTGCAAAAAGCACATAAATTATCGAGAAAACCGACATTGGAAAAGGCAATTCAGGCATAGTAGAAGCTCCCATAGCACCAAAGCCAATCGCCATAAAAAGACTAACCAAAACCATTAAACCAATTCCTATAAAACCAATAATTGCCATAAATTTTGACCATTTGGCACTTTCCTGTAAAAATCCAACTGCAGCAGTAGTCAGCTGATTTTCGAAATTTTCTGTTTGTTTTTCGTTTTCCATAATAAATTAATTTTCAAATTCTTTTAAAGTATTAGTAATTATTGACACACAATCTAATAATTGTGCTTCAGTCATCACTAATGGTGGTGCAAAGCGTATAATGTTACCATGCGTTGGTTTCGCTAACAATCCGTTTTCAGCTAATTTCATACAGATATTCCAAGCTGTTTCGCTTTCTTCGGTATCATTAATAACTATAGCATTTAACAAACCTTTTCCACGAACTAATGTTGCAATAGTGGAAGTTTGAATGTATTTGTTCAATTCTTCTCTAAATAGCTTTCCTAATTTACGTGCATTTTGTGATAAATTTTCCTCCGAAACTACATCTAACGCTGCCATAGCCACAACAGCCGCCACAGGATTTCCACCAAAGGTAGAACCATGTTGTCCGGGTTTAATCACGTTCATTATTTCATTATTTGCTAAAACCGCCGAAACGGGATACGCTCCTCCAGAAATTGCTTTACCTAATATTAAAATATCAGGTTGCACATACGTACTTTGCTTTTCACAAGACTTTTCGCAAGTGCAGTTTCCACAAACAGCTAATAACGAACCTGTTCTTGCAATACCCGTTTGTACTTCATCTGCAATAAATAAAACATTATATTTAGCACATAATGCTTTAGCTTTGGCTATATAATCTTCAGTTGGTACATAAACGCCTGCTTCACCTTGAATAGGTTCTACTAAAAATCCAGCAATATTTGGCGAAGATGAAATTGCTTTTTCTAAAGCATCAATGTCATCGTAAGGTATTTTTATAAATCCATCTGTAAAAGGTCCGAAATTTTTTCGTGCATTTTCATCATTTGAAAATGAAATAATTGTAGTAGTTCTTCCGTGGAAATTGTTTTCACAAACAATAATTTGCGCTTGTTTTTCTGCCACACCTTTTTTCTCATACGCCCATTTTCTACAAATTTTTAAAGCAGTTTCCACGGCTTCTGCACCAGTATTCATAGGCAAAACCTTATCAAAACCAAAATAGTTGGTTACATACTTTTCATACACACCAAGCTTATCATTATAAAACGCTCTTGATGTTAAGGTAAGTGTTTGTGCTTGTTCCATCATTGCTCCAACAATTTTTGGATGGCAATGCCCTTGATTTACTGCTGAATAGGCTGATAAAAAATCGTAATATTTTTTTCCTTCTACATCCCAAACAAAAACCCCTTCTCCTTTATTTAAAACTACAGGTAATGGGTGGTAATTGTGAGCACCGTGTTGGTCTTCTAAAGCGATAAACGCTGCTGGATTCATTTTTTCTAAAATTGACATGATTTATTTTTATTGATTGTCAAATCGCAATTCCTACTTATTGGAGAGAAATCATCCTTAATGTGTAAAATTACAAAATATAAATTCCAAATTCCAAATAGAAACAGTTGTAATTTGGAATTTAAAAATTGATTTTTTTAACTGCTAAACATCTCTAATAACTTTGTAACTGTATTCCAATTTCTTATGGTAGCGACCACATTTAATTTTTTTTCAATGTATTTCTGGTCTAAATTGGTTTTTCCAGCACCAATTGCATATTTAATATAAATTCTATTAGAATCAATAGCCGCTTCATCTGGTTTAAAATTACTTGTTTTCAAGTCGTTTATAGCTGCAGTTGTCAATTCTTTAGAAATAAAAGCCACATATAATTTTTTAATATCGCATTCTTTTTCTTTCAAAAACGGATTATTCTTAAAACACAATTCTAAATCAGTTTTGGAAACCATAATAACGGGAACATCATATCCAAATACTTTTGAAATTTCTTGTTTGATTTTAAAACCTACACTCGCTGCATTTTCTTCTTCCGAATCAAAAAAAACATTACCTGATTGAATGCACGTTTCTACATTTTGAAACCCCATGTTTTCAAGCATTTTTTTCAAGGCATCCATTTTTATCATATTATGTCCCGATACGTTTATACCTCGTAAAAGCGCTAAATATTTTGTCATTATTCTAAAATTTTGTTATAAAAGTAAAATAATTTATCTAATCCGCATAACAATTCTTATTTTTGCGTCATGGGAAAAAAGAGAACAGAAAGAATCGTATTCGAAAACGTACAAATCCTTGATGCAGGTGCAAAAGGTGTATCGGTAGCAAAAGCGCCAGATGGTAAAGTAATTTTTATTCCGAATGTTGTACCAGGTGATGTGGCCGACATTCAAACTATGAAAAAACGAAAAGCATTTTATGAAGGTAAAGCCATAAAAATTCACGAATTTTCAGAGCACAGAACAGAAGCAATTTGCGAACATTTTGGAGTTTGTGGCGGTTGTAAATGGCAAAATATGAAGTATAGCCAACAATTGCATTACAAACACAACGAAGTATACAATAATTTAAAACGTATTGGAAAGATTGATTTACCTGAATTTGAACCCATTTTAGGTTCGGAAAAGCAATTTTTCTACAGAAATAAAATGGAATTTGGTTTTTCATCTACGCGATGGATGACACCTGAAGAAGTGGCTTCAGGAGCAGAATTAGACAATAAAAATGCTGTAGGATTTCATATTCCGAGAATGTGGGATAAAATCTTAGACATAACAACTTGTCATTTACAAGAAGATCCGTCAAACGATATAAGAAATGAAATTCGTCGATTTGCGAATGAAAACAACTTATCATTTTATAACCCTCGAACCAACGAAGGTTTATTGAGAACCTTAATGATTCGTACCGCTTCAACAGGTGAATTAATGATTTTAATTCAGTTTTTTGAAAATAATAAATCGGAAATTGAATTAATTATGCAGTTTTTAGCTGAACGTTTTCCTGAAACTACTTCATTACAATATGTTGTCAATCAGAAAATGAATGATACGATTTATGATCAAGATATAATTACTTTTAAAGGTCGAAATTACATTTTAGAAGAAATGGAAGGGCTTCATTTTAGCATAAATGCCAAATCGTTCTACCAAACCAATTCGCAACAAGCGTATGAATTATATGCCATTACACGTGATTTTGCAGGATTAACAGGCGAAGAATTAGTGTATGATTTATATACAGGAACAGGAACAATTGCGCAATTTGTATCAAAAAAAGCTAAAAAAGTAATTGGCGTTGAGGCTGTTCCAGAAGCAATTGCTGATGCAAAAGAAAATGCCAACAGAAATAACATTACAAATTGCGAATTTTTTGTAGGTGATATGAAAAATGTGTTTAATGATGATTTCATCAACACACACGGACATCCAGATGTAGTAATTACCGATCCACCAAGAGATGGAATGCATAAAGACGTTGTTGCACAATTATTGAAAATTGGCGCTGAAAAAATTGTGTATGTTAGTTGTAATTCGGCAACACAAGCACGTGATTTGGCTTTATTAGATGAAATGTACAAAGTTACACGAGTACGACCAGTAGATATGTTTCCGCAAACGCATCACGTTGAAAATGTTGTACTTTTAGAAAAAAGATAAGATATGAAACAGCTGTTTTTAGTAGTAGTATTTAGTATTTTCTTTTCGAGTTGCGAAAAAGATGATATCTGCGATGCTAATACGCCAACAACACCAAAAGTTGTGATTGAATTTTACGATGTTGCCAATCCAACAACGCTTAAAAACGTAACTAATTTAGGTGTAATTGCTCCCGGATTTACAAATGGTTTTGGATTTACTGTCACAAGCAAAATAAAAGTGCCATTAAAAACGTTTCAAGATTCTTCAATTTTACATTTCATTCAAAATGGAAGCATTGATCCAACAACAGACGATAATTTAGATGAAATCACATTTAATTACAATCGAAAAACAGTTTATGTTTCTCGTGCCTGTGGCTATAAAACGTTATTCACACTAAATACTACTAACCCAATAACAGTAACACCTGATTCAAACAATTGGATTCAAAACGTTATTGTTTCTCAACCAAATATTGAAAACGAAGATGAAACACATATTAAAATATATTTTTAGTCTAATTTTTGTGCTGCTGCTTTCAAAAAATGGTGTAGCTCAAGAAAAAGACACTTTGAAAATCCCTCAACGTTTTGGTTTACGATTGGGAATTGATGTACATCGTTTGACAAAATCGTTATATAACGACAACTATAAAGGTTTAGAATTAGTAGGAGATTACAGAATTACTAAGAAATTTTATGCCGCAGGAGAAATAGGTAATGAAGAAAAAACTACAGCAGACGATAACCTAAATTATACAACAAAAGGAACCTATTTTAAAGTAGGTTTTGATTATAATGCCTATGAAAATTGGCTAGATATGGAAAATATGATTTTTATTGGAATGCGTGCTAGCGTTGGAAGTTTTAATCATAAATTAAATAGCTTTACTATTTATCAACCCGGAAATTATTACGGAGTAAATACCAATACATCTGGTCAAGAATTCAACGGCCTTTCAGCAACTTGGTTAGAAGTGGTAAGTGGATTAAAAGCAGAAGTTTTAAATAATCTATACGTTGGATTTTCCTTACGATTAAATTATTTAATGTCTAACAATGAACCAGAAGGATTTGCTAATTTATACATTCCTGGCTTTAATAAAACTTATGAAAACAGTAAGTTTGGAGCAGGATTTAACTATTCAATTAGCTATTTCATACCTTTTTACAAAAGCAAAGGAAATTCAAAAACTCCAAAACCCAAAAATTAAATTATTTTATCTCTTTCACGCCTTTAATAAAAAGCCACTTCATAAACAGTTTTTCACCTTCACTGGTTTTTACTACTTGAAATTTAGGTGCTAATATAGTGGCTATTACAAACGCCGCTAAAGGAATTTGCCAACTTGTAAAACCGGTATACGTTGCAACAATAAAACGGAATGCAATGAAAAGGATTAAAAATCCTAACATATTAAAAACTAAAGATTTGGTTTGTTTTGACATACTATTATTTTTTTATACTATAATCTAATTATTCGTTGACCTGAAATTTGGTTCGCTTGCTTCCTGCATACATTTCGTATTTCACGAAACGCGCTTCTAACTTTCCATTAAATAATTTTATTTTTCTACTTGGACGTAATCCTACAAATTTTAATGCTTCTAAATTTGCGGTAATAAACCAAGCATTTGTTCCTGGATAATTTTGCTTCATGGTGTCACCAATTTCTCTGTAAAAACGTTCCATTTCTATATTCAAACGTTCTCCATAAGGTGGATTAAAAACCATATGCAACGGCCCTTCTACTTCTTTCTCAGATTGAAAGAAATCGGCTTGTTTGATAGTTACATAATCCTCTAAATTGGCGTTTTTTATATTGTCTTTCGCTTTTTCAACAGCACTTGGTGCTTTATCGCATCCTACAATTGAATAATGAAATTCTCTTGTTTTTTTCAATAATGATTCTAAAACCTTATCAAATAATTCCGAATCCCAATCTGGCCATCTTTCAAAAGCAAATTCCTTTCTGTTGATGTTAGCAGGAATATTACACGCAATCATTGCAGCTTCTGCAACAATTGTTCCACTTCCACACATTGGATCTAAAAAATGGGCGTTTCCATCCCAACCAGATAAAATTAACATTCCAGCCGCTAAAACTTCATTTATTGGAGCAATGTTAGTAGCAGTTTTATAACCCCGCTGATGTAATGAAACACCAGAAGTATCTAACGAAAGCGTACAAAAATCTCTATCAATGTGAATGTGAATTCGTAAATCCGGAAAATCTTTATCAATACTTGGACGTTCTCCTGTATTGGTTTTAAATTGATCTACAATTGCATCCTTAACTTTTTGCGCCACAAACTGACTGTGCGTAAATTGTTCTGAATACAAAGTCGTTTCCACAACAAATGATTGTTGCACTTTCAAATAGTCTGACCAATCCACTTTTTGTATGCCATCATACAGCGTTTGTTCATTATACGCCTTGAAAGTATGAATGGGTTTTAGAATTTTTAATGCCGTACGTAAAGCCAAGTTTGCCTTATACATAAAACCTTTATCACCCTGAAAACTAACACTTCTAGTGCCTTTTACCACATTTTGCGCTCCTAATTGGAACAATTCTTTTTCTAGAATTTCTTCAAAACCAAAAAAAGTTTTGGCTACCATTTTAAAATTTTCCATAGACCTCTTTCCCTCAGAGAGAATTTAATTAGTAATTATTTGCAAAAATACGTTAAATTTGTTGATTCATAATTTCCAAACAGATAAATGTCAAATTCTACAGCAAAAAATTCAGAAAATTGGTTCAATACTTGGTTTGATTCGCCTTATTATCACATTTTGTATAAAAACAGAAATGAAGAAGAAGCCCAAGTTTTTATGGACAATGTTACACACTATCTGAATATGCCAGAAAACGGAACTATATTAGACTTAGCTTGTGGAAAAGGCAGGCATTCCATCTATTTAAACAAATTAGGCTACAACGTAACTGGTGTTGATTTATCCGAAAATAGTATTGCTATTGCTAATGAATCTTCAAATGAATCGTTACGATTTAAAACGCACGATATGCGTGAACCAATGAACGAAACTTATGATGCTGTTTTTAATTTATTTACAAGTTTTGGTTATTTTGATACATACGAAGACAACATCAAAACCTTAAAAGCAATAAAAGAAAGTATTAACGAATATGGATTTGGAGTAATTGATTTTTTTAATGCCGATTTTATTATTGAAAATTTAGTAGCGGATGAAACCAAAGAAATTGATGACATTACTTTTAACATCAAACGTTTTGTTGAAAATAAGAAAATAATTAAAGAAATCAGATTTGAAGATAAAGGCGAATCTTTTTACTTTACCGAAAAAGTTTCAGCATTCACGTTATCAGATTTTGAATCTATGATGGAAGAAGCAGGTATTTTCTTATTAGAAATTTTTGGAGATTACAAATTAAGAAAGTTTTACAAAACACAATCAGAACGTTTAATTATGATTTTTAAATAATGAACTATACTATTTACCTTTTTCCTTTACTGTCTGTTATTTTAGGATATATTTTTGCCATATTCTTCGCACCAAAAAGCAAAAATAATTTAAAATTGTTATTAGCGTTTAGTGGGGCGTTTTTATTGTCATTGACCGTTATGCATTTACTTCCAGAAGTTTATCATAGCGAAGAAATAGTAACCGAACCAGGACACGAAGGCCACTTCCATTCGAAAATTGGAATATTTATTATGATTGGAATTGTGTTTCAAATCATATTAGAGTATTTTTCAAAAGGCGCAGAACACGGGCATGTTCACGGACACAATAAAATTTCACATATTCCTTGGTTGTTGTTTTTCAGTTTGTGTTTACACGCACTTTTAGAAGGTTTACCAATCAACAAACATCCACATTTGGCCTACGGAATTGCCATTCATCACTTTCCAATTGCTATAATTTTAACCACGTTTTTCAAAAACGCACAATTGAATTCTAAAGCAATTTCGTTTTTTATGATAACTTTTGCCTTTATGACACCATTAGGAACGTTCTTGGCAGATAATTTAAGTTTTATTACAAATTATTCATCGCAATTATCTGGAATTGTAATTGGAATTTTATTTCATATTTCTTCAACCATCATTTTTGAAAGTAGCGAAGGGCATAAATTTAATTTAGCTAAATTAATCGTAATTGCTTTAGGCATATTATTGGCAAGTTTTATGTAATTTGAAATGAATTAGTAATTTACTTATTCTTTTCTTCAATCCAACGACTCATAAATTCTGTACTTCTCATCGTATGGAAAAGTAACATTTGTCCAATAAAATTAGCATTTCTATGAGAATCTAAATTAGATTGTAATGCATTTAACGTATTCAGAAATTTAGACTTATAAATAGAAAACAGAAACTTCTGTTGAATGATTTCATAACCATTTTGAACAGCTTGTTCCCAAATTTCTTGATTGGAATTCAATAAAACCGCTTTTGAAATAAATTCAGAATAGTCGTTCTCAACAAATCCATTCCAAGGTAGATTATCGCACATTGCTTCCGCACCAATTGAGGTGGTTACAGATGGCGTTCCGTATTCCATACATTCCAATAATTTCCCTTTTATTCCAGCACCAAAACGAATCGGCGCTAATAAAACTTTTGCAGCACAAATAACTTCTTCAGCACTTTCAGCTCTACCGTGAATTAAAAATCGCTCTTTAGGATTATGCAATTGAAGAACTTTTTGAGTTGGATACGCTCCGTAAATATTTAGTTTTGCATTTGGAAGTAAGTCTTTTAGCTTAGGCCAAATGTCATTTTTCAAGACTAAAACGGAATCCCAATTTGGTTCGTGATAAAAATTTCCAATAAATATAAAATCAATTTTAGTCTGAAAATCTGGTTTTTCAGGAGCAAATTTTTCGATCCAAATAGGCAAATAAAACAAAATAGCTTTTGGAACTTGAAAGACAGTTTCCAATAAATACATTTCATAATCTGAAACCATTAGCGATAAATCACTTCTAAATATCGAGGCAATTTCACGTTTAGCCATATCAGAATTGAAATCTAAAGTGTCAAACAAAGTGTTATTCTTAATAGCTTCTTGCCTTGCTTTACGCAAACAATGTAAATCTTCTGTATCTAATATTTTAAATACATTTGGCAATACATTAGATACGCGCCAACCAAACTGTTCTTCAACCATAAATCGATCAAATAAAACCAAATTTGGATTAATTTCCTGTAAGTAACCATCAAAAGAACTATCATTAAGCTGAATAAATTGAGTTGTAATACCTAAATCGGCTAAATCAAAACTAAATTCACTAACTGTAGCCGTTGAAGCGTACTCAATACTATAATTTTGAGATAAAAAGAATCGAATTAATTGAAGTATCCTACTTCCCGCTGCAGAAGAATTAGGCTCAACCCAAACCGAACTTATTATAAGTAATTTATTCATACGCAAATATACAAACTTTTATTTATTGCGTTCCCTTTCAGGTCGTGTGTTCCGTTATATCTTTTTTGGTGTTATTTTTAAAAAAAAGGATGCCACTTCACCCACTAACGCTTCGGTTTTCATAAGATAAATCTTGTAAACCAGCTATAAATCACGTTTATATAACAAAAAAAGAGGCTATCTTTTCAGATAGCCTCTTAATAAAAGAAGGCGGCGATCCGAGCTTGCGAACACGCCGTACCAATAACAAAAAAAAGCCTTCAAGTAAAACTTGAAGGCTTTAATAAAAGAAGGCGGCGACATACTCTCCCACATAACTGCAGTACCATCTGCGCAGTTGGGCTTAACTTCTCTGTTCGGAAAGGTAAGAGGTGAGCCCCAACGCAATAACCACCTTAATGGTTTG
>NZ_JAGNYF010000022.1 GCF_017985075.1 Flavobacterium sp. | reverse complement strand
TACGCACGAGCTCGTAGCATCAATTGAAAAATCGGTTTGAATTAAAGCTAAAATGAAATTAGAATTTTATTGCTAAACGTTAGCATGGGAAGTCAGTCCTTTTTCGGCGGGGACAGGGGGAATTACATATAACGTTTTTCTGAATTTGCGTTCTGTCAGGATTCGGAGAAAAAAGTTTCAATTTATTACTAAAGTTCATTAGAAGCTCAAAATGTCAAGTTTGCACGTCAGCACGCCTGACTCAAAACTTGTGTTAGAGACAGTTAATTTATATTTGTTTCTTTAAGCGTAGTTCTTTCTTTCATGGTTACGTTATCGATATAAAGTGTTTTGTGTTTAAAAAAAAGTTTTATTCCTCCAATAGCAGAAATCGCAATAAAGACTATTGCTGTTCCGTATTGCAGGACAAGTTTTAATCGAAAATAATTCGATGGAACAAAACGTAAATATTCTCTAATTTCATACTGAGTTAATATAGCTATGGCTATGAGCCCCAAAATTGAAAACATCAATATTTTTGGTTTGTCTATCATAATTTTGCTTGAATTAATTTTATACGAAATAAACATACGCTTAAAAACCTTTCTAAGTAGCACTATATGTTTGAAACACTCTTAATAAACATTAACAGGCAGGATTCTGGTGAGAAAGGAGTACGTATTTTTCAAAGTTTTTTTTCAGGAATAAAAATTCAAGTTCTTGCTTAATCTGTGTTTGATTTATATTGCTCATTTATCAATTTTTCTGGACTTTCAGCTTGTAAATAAATGAATAGTAAAAAAAACCATTCGAATGGTTTCATTAAAATATAGGTCAAATTAGATTTTAGTTTTGTGTTAATGTCCTTGGATAATGGGTATCCATATTTGTCATAATTCCTTCTAATTATTGAATGAATTCTCGGATATTTCTTCGTAATGATGTCTTCAAATGCATTGGCTATCAACAACTGACGATTAACAATGATTTCTTCACCATGTCTTATTCCAATTCTTATTGGTTTTACAACTTTTGGGGTTCCACATGCAGCCACTGTGCATAAATAATGTCCATTATGATCTAAATAAGGAGGATGCGTTTTTTGCGAAAATTGCCAAGTTGTTGTTTCGGTAAAAACCTTTGTTAATGAATCAACTTCTTGACCGAACAAAACTAAAATAACCGTAATAATGATAAAAATGGGTAAAAGAGCGATTATTGTCCATAATGGTAAAATATTTGTTTGTTGCAACTTGGTGTTTAGATGATTGAGGAATTTGTTTTTAAATTCTCTATTTTCAGCATCAATTCGTTCTTCTTTCATCACTTTTAACAGAAGAAACACAGAAAAAACAACATGAATAAAAGGAACTATCATCATTAAATGCCCTCCTGAACTATCGATGTTATTATTTCCATCACTTCTTGAAAATAGTTGAAGTGCAAGAAAAAAATTAAGAACAATTCCAATGATTAAAAACGACAAATAACAAACAAGTAAAAGAGGTGGCTGCTTTTTTTTCGATTTCCATATGTTATAAATAGCCAAAATACTTAGAACAAAAAACACGCTGAATGAAAAGGTATGTTTATTTGATAAAGGTGTGTAATCGCTATCAACTGGGTCAATGGGTACGTAGTATTCACTTCCATGAAAAGATAATCCCACAAAAAAAATAATCCAGGCTGTGAAATATAGCAGAACCAGAAATGTGTTGAAATAAAGCGTTACTCCTTTTGATTCTTCTTTTGCGAATGATACGAAACCGTAGGATAAGGCTACTAGTATAGTAATGAAAAAAATTAATCCAATTATTAACATGTCTATTAGCTATTTCATTTTTTGTTAGTAGTTGTATCAACGGTTTCAGCCTAGACCGGAAACCAAAACTATACGTGATTTTATAATCTTAAGTCAACGTAATTCTTATAAATATATTGTTCATGAAAAGTTCTAGTTGTCTTTTGATTTTTATAATCTATTGATTTCTAAACTCTTTAATCTTAATTAAAACCCCACTTTCAACTTGCTACACAACAAATATTTACTTTGTGATTTTTTATTCGTCTCAACATGAATTATTCCTACTGCGCTATAATTTTATTGAAATAACACATCGAAAAACTTCGTTTTCTCCTGCTAATTGAAAGCTTGGGAAATTAATTTTTAAATTGTTTAACGCATCATCTAAAGGAGCGCAGGTGTATTCAAGTGGTTGTGTTTTCGTAATTGAACTTATTTGGTAAAAGCCTGCTGATTTCGTGAATTGAAAGTTGTAAACGTAGTTACTTGAATAATTACACATCCCATTTTCACACTGACCTTTCAAAACGCTTAAATAATTCAAATATGTATGTAGTTTTTCTTTAAGCTGTTGCTGCGAATAAAAAATGAGCGTGTCTTTCGCCTTAGGCTGAATAAATAATTCATTGAATCTGTTTTGAATGATCGAATCAACAGGTTTCATTTTCATCAGCAAGGTATCACCACGCTTGTTTTTAAAAACCATTTCAGTTTCTATTTCCTCGTAATTCGCAACAATGATTGAAAGTTTTTTTTCTTTTGGTTGGCAAATATAAATCAGGTTATTGACACTGTCTAATTGGTATTTTTTATGATAAACCGATTTTATTTGTGCAATTTCAATTATTTCAGAAGTATACGAATCAACAAGTCTGATTACATAACAATTAGCCGCAAACAGATGACTGTTAAAGAGAATGATTGCTGCTAGTGCTAGTATACTTTTCATGCTGTTTTTTTTACTAATTTAAGGTTGTTTTAATTAAAAATACGTTTGAAATGCTAAATAGTATGTTTTTTGTTTAGCGTCTCGTTGCGTTTTGCAAAATTGATGTAGCATGTAGCATTTCAAATTATCCGAATAGTTCTTGTAATGTTTTGATTGCAATGAACATCTTTTCGCTATCAGGAAGTTTTATGAAATCATATTTTCCGTAAAATTTTTCGGCTTCTTTGTCTATCGGGTCAACAACTACTGCAAATGAGCCTATTTCACTTGCTATTTCAAAGCTTCTTTTTAATGCATCAATTAGAAGAATTTTACCTATTCCTTGACCTTGGTGTTTTTTGTCGATTGCTAATCTTCCGAGTAATGTTGTTGGAATAGCATTGTATGATTTAGGAAGTTTCTGTTGAATTTGTTTTGAAAAACTGCTCAAAGGAATGCTATAATTTGAAAGTGTATAGTATCCTTGAATAGTTGTTCCATTTTGAGAAAGCACAAAACAAGCGGTTAACTTCCTTTTAATATCTTGACCTGCTTGAGTTTTTATATAATTGTTTAAAAGCTGTTTTCCACAGTCAAAATCTTCTCGCCTGTGTTTTTTATTCAAAAGTTCAATCATTTCCTTGAATTTTGCATAAAAACACGATAATCATCTAAAGCGTTTTTTAGCGTTTTGGAAGGTTTTTTTGGATTTGTTATTGCATCAAAAAAGATTTGACTATCTCTTTCAGAAGCTAATAGTTGTTCTTTTTCTTGAACGATTTCTTTTGCTTTTTCTTGCACCGTTAATATAATAAAGTCAGTTAAACTCCTATAACCACCTAATAATGCAGCTTTTTCAAAGAATAGTTTTTGTTCTTTTGGAAGTCTTGCATCAAACCGTGCATGTTCTTTAATTGAAGTGCTCATAATTGGTGTATTTATTTCACAAATGTACGTGAATATTCCGTAAAAATAAATTTTAATTCGTGTAACCAATTTCTTGTGTTTTCAGATAATGAGTTGGTTTTATTAACTGTCATGTTGAAAACAATCAATTATTTTCAACTAAAACACGATTATTTTATAGAAAACTTGACATAAATACTAGCCGACAACTTGATTTTTTGAAAATCTATTTCATAAGATTTTAGATCACTTTCTTCAATTGAGGAAGCAACAAAATTAGCACTTCTAACAGGCATTCTAGCCATATCCAGTCGTGTAAGTGTAATTGGAGTTTCTGTTACAATTAATGGTTTGCCCGTTTGTTCTCCTATTGCAGCCAATAAATAATCGGCTTTTTCTTTCGCTGCTTTTATCGCTAAAATCCTTACTTCTTGCTGTAAACTGTCAATTTTTGAGTGGTTAACTTTCGAAATGGAAGCTTCCGTAATTTCAAGTTTATCTAATTCCTGAAAAACTTTACCAACTGCTGTTGCATTCGACACTTTCAAAGTGTAATCTTTTTTCGTTAACACATCTTTTTTTTGCCAACTGACTTTCACATAATTTGCATTTACATCAGAAAGGAACAAATTTGACAAATCGATTTCTATTGATTTTAAAGCGTTTTTCAGTTTCACCTCTTGTTCTTCAATTGACACCTTGACTTTGTTTACATACTTTTCACGAATAATTATTTGAATGTAAATCTCGTCTGGAATCACCTCTTTTTCTACCGTTCCAGTCACATCAATATAAGCGGTATTTTCAGGGGTTTGTGTAGTTGTTTGTCCAAATGAAAATGTTGACAAGAACAATAAACAAAGGATCACAAGTTGGTTCATTTTATACATAATTGCTGTTTTTATTGGTTTATTCTATGTTGGTTTTACTGCAACTCATTGCGTTGCATTGTTTGTAAAATATTGATTTGCTTTACTAAATATAATAAACAAATGGCACATGTTAGCTTTAAAATGATAAAAGTTGATTGCTACTAAAAAAGTGAAAACAAGTATTTTCCCATCAATTGTTCTGCAGTTCAAAATAAAGATGCACTCTCATTCCATATTCCATAAAACTTAATGAAAAAAGTAAAATGTGTTTTTCGCTTCCATCAATTTATAACGCCAGGATTTGACATGAAAAACAGCTGTTATCATTAAGAGCTATAAAAATGAGCCTACCCAAAGTCGTCACATAGATTGTATTTTTTCTTCGCTACTATTTTTCCTTTGTTATCAATTTTATATAACACTCTTGTACCAGAATTAAAGTACGTGTATTTGATCCACAATTCTATGTACGTGAAATTATTTCAGGGTTTTCGGTCAAAATATCGCACAACGTTTTGCAGCTTGCAGAAGTGGCGATTTTCACCACAAATGCTGATGCGGAGAACCAATGTTTGATTACGCACAAATGTATCTATGGAGCACTGAACCCGCCATCTTGCCAAACCCGTGTTAGCGGTTCGCCCTTTTATTTTAAGCTCTGTTTCCACTCAAAACGATTGAAAATTTGTCCTTAAACTTAAGAAAGAACGATTCGAAATATTTATATGAAAGTCCTGCTATAATTATTGTTAAGGTAAAACTAAGTGGATAGATGAACCAATTTGTTGTAAGGCCGATTGAGATACTTATTGCTAAAGCTAATACAATACCAATGGGATGATACATATATAATCCGTATGAAATATTTCCTAAATAGTTGAATAACCTATTTTCAAGAGATATTTTAATTTTGTCATTGCTAGCGAAATTTAAAATTATTATTCCAAACAAAACAGAATAAAATTCATAATGAATATATGGTATGTGAATCCTTTTTAACATTAGAAATGCCACTAAAGTTATTGTTAAGTTAAATACCGTTTTGTTTTGTATTACTTTAAGAAATTTATTTTTTTGAAATAATAATATAGCATAAATTCCACCAATAGCCATACAATCAATATTGAACGATAACCAAAATGCTTTAATAACATTTCTGTATGGTAGAATGTCAGAATAATTAGTTAATAGTATGGCTTTGAATGCTATATACGAAAAGATAATAAATATCATTAATATTGTTCTGTACTTTTTAAAGTATTTTAGAATGATAGGCCAAACTAAATAATATTGTTCTTCTGTTCCAATAGACCATGTGTGTGAGGCGTATGGAACCACACCTAATAGCGACAAAACAAGATTTGGAAAAAATATTGCATACAAAAGCAACTTTAATAATAGGTTAGAATAAATTACATCTTTGCCATAACCCGGCAAGGTAAATATGTCAATATAAGGCAAAACAAAAAAAGCCAAAATTATAATTAAGAAATACAATGGCCATATACGAAGCATTCTACGTATATAGAATTTTCTTATACTAATCCTTTTGAAAGTATGTTCTTCAACCAAAAGAAGATAAGTGATTAAAAAACCACTTAAAACAAAAAATAAAACAACCCCAAGTTTACCAATAATGCCGACAAACGAAATTTCGTAACAATAATTTTCAATATTATATATTGATTTAATTTGTTCAATATGGTGAATGATTACTAAAAATGCAGCAATAAATCTTAGTCCATTTAGGTTTGGAAAATAAATTTTTTGTTTCTCCATTGTTATTTTGATTCTTGTTGTTTCATGTTCATTCTGTTTTTTTTTTTTAGGGTGACCGCTAACGTTTTTGCAAATAGGCAAAGGCGCCTAACAAGTATAATCAATTTCGCGCTTTTGCTTATTTGGTGTTATATACCGTCTTTAATTTATATATTCCGTTATAATCAAGCGGATCTTTTATATGATCATCGAAGTTGTCATAAAATAAATTCACCATTACTTTTCCCTTTTTAATTTCGATTTTTCCCAATAATGGATATCCATCCTGCTTAATTATTTCATTTCCTCTTATTACTCCTTTGTTTCTCGGTAAGTTTAGAATAAACGTATCCGTAAATGTTCTTCTACTTAAAGCAGAAATTGGATCATGACTCATATAGATTCGTTCTCCAGCAAACCTTAGTTCAAAAATATCACCCTTTTGATTTATTGAAGCATTTTCATGATTGTAAGCAGGCGAAGTAAAAAGTAAATAACAGATTACAATTGAACCAAGCAATATCGAAACTGTCCAACGAATTGTTTTAAGTTTCTTTTGTGGAAATATCCATTTCGTTGGGAAATAGATCACTAACCATATTAATCCTACTATTAAGGCAAAACAAAGTATCGATATTATAATTATTACTCCCATTAATTTAAGTTTTGCTCGGGTATTACGATGGTATATAACGTTTTGGGGCTTTGCGTTCGGGCGGGTTTCAGAGCACAAAACTTCAATTTATTACTAAAGTTTATTAGAAGCACAAAGTTCCAAGCTTAAACGTCAGCCCGCCTGACGTAAACCCCGTGTTATGCGGTTCGTTGTTTACCTTCTGGTTTCAATTACTTGTCTAAATATGAAATTGTCTTTTACTAAAACTGTGTCTCTGATAATACCATTTGTCTTTGCGTTTATTCGCTCTCTCACAACTAACTTACTTCCGTCTTCATTTGTCTGCAAAACGGAAATGTCTTGAGGTTGAGTTGTTGTGTCTATAGGATATATTTCAGCGCATGAATTAATAAACAAAATCAGAAACAGTACAACTCCTAATGGAATTGTCAATGTTTTGGTCGCCTTGAAGAAAATTGGAATAGATAATATGAAACCCGAAAAAGCAAAATAACCAAGAATTCTGTTGGCAATCGTCAAGTTACCATTAACAAAGGTCAAGTTAGGAAAAAACTGTCCGACCAAAATTTCAGTCAACAGGATAAGTCCTAAGGTGATTGATATAATTAAGATTACTTTACTTTTCTGTTTCATACTGTCGTCCTACAATGACAACTAACGTTTTGGCAGTAGGCGAAGTGGCGCTTTCTCTCAAGTGTAACCGTTTCGCCATTTTGCTTACTGCGTGTTAGCAGTAGTTTTTATTTCTTTTGTCAGTCCCACCATAAATAAAGTCGTTTTGTATTTTTCATTTCGTTTGAAAGTGCTTCTATGGTTCCTGTACCTTGATCTACTACATCCGGACATACTTTGTATACTTCTTTGGCAAATTTAGTCCAGTCTTTCGGTTCACTATTAATTACAAATTCACACCAGTCTCCTGAAGCACCGATAAGTTCTAGAGAATACTTTTTCTCAAAACGTTTGATGATGTTTATTAAACTGTCATTGTCAATATCGTAGTTAATACCATTAGTTCCTATTTGTTTCAAAATAGAATATTTATCAGTAGTCTTGAGAACTCCAATATTATCTAGCTGATTATCAATATTAAAATTATTCTCTAACAAAAAGATTGTGTAGCCTTTTTTCCTAAAGCCATCCATTAAGTTAAAGACTAATTCATATGATTTTGAATTCTTTTCACCAAATACCAATCCTTTTAAATAAATCGGATCAATCTCTGACTCTTTTCCATCAACATACATTTTTGAAGGAGAATAATGGAATGATTCAATTTTGTTGTTATTATACTTCCTTATGTCTTGAATTATAGATGAATCTATTTGTAAGGTGTCACAAATTATTCGTTCGTTTTGGCTTAGCTGGAAGCTTTGCGAAATCGCCTTTGTGTCGCAACCAAAAATCAAACTAACAATAGTGAGTAATAATATTAATTGAGCTTTATTTTCCATTGGTGTGGTTTTATATTACTGCTAACTTGTATATAAACACTACAAAGCCTCACCAATCCACCAAAATCCGGGTGTATACGCACTACTTTTGTTGTGTTTATTCAAATATACTTTTTTTTATTTTCAACTCACCAAAAAAAGCTTTTCATTGCTCCCCGCTTCTATTGATTCAACGAACAATTTTCTACAGAAAAAACAAAACCCCGACCCCCGATTGGAGCGGCATCATTTTCCTGCTGCCTTCGAGTCCCGACGTTTCGGGATCAGGTAGCAGGGAAATATACAGCGGAAAGCGGGAAATGGGCGCCAAAAAAATACACGCTTCACTCCTATTGCCTTTTTTCATTTGAAAAATAAGCTTGTTTGAACTACGTTAATTTAAATAATCACTCGGTATTTTGCCCTATTCGATAGCATGTGAATTTACACGATATAAATTAGCGCTTTTTCGCATTCGTTTTCTCTTTGACAAAATCATATTCTGCTACAACATTCCCTTCTTTGTCGAACTCAATCTCTCTAAGGGGATCTGATTTTTCGTATATTATTATTCTGTTAATTTTCCCGCTTTCGAAATACCATGTCCAAACGCCACTGCGCTGACCAAATTCGTATTGTCCACTTGTTTTTAACGTTCCATTAAGGAAGTATTCTAAATGACTTCCAGTTGAAATAATCCCTTCAGAAAACCTACCATCAATCGAAGTGAAGGAGTTGTCAGCTTGTAAGTGTATGCGCATGAATCCGTTTGCGTATCCATTTTGAATACGATATTTAAAAGTAACTGGTGAGGTTGTTTGAGGTTGAATAATACAACTTGCAGATCTGAAATATACGGTATCATTGAAATCCAACATATAGAAATTGCAGTATGATGAATCAATCTTTTTCGTGGAAAAATTCTTTTCACAATCATTTTTAAAATCAAAGCGCACTGAATCAAAAGGTTGACCATCAACAATAATCGTAGAAAAAGTTGATGGAAATGGATCTTTGTTCACTTCAGAGTAACTGTTAATATCATTTTTTTGATTTTTGCTATCCGCAAATTCTTGGGTATTACCAATAGACATCCTCAGCATCAACACGAATAGCAATAAATGTTTAATACGCATTTTGTTTGTTGTATTTTTCAATTAATATTTACTTGAATTACAAGGCTTATTAAAAAATGTGTTTACGTATAATTTTATAATTTCATTATATTCGGGTGTTTCAAAGATAAACTCTTGAAAGCATTTTACACCCAAACAATCATTAACTATCATATCGAATTTTCGAACTTCAGCTGACCTTACTCTTATTTCAAAAAAATCAACTCCGGCTGAACTTTTGCGATGCCACAGCGCAATGTTTTTATCATTATCAATAAATCTAATTGAAAGTACTGTTAACTCACCATTGTATCCCGTAAGGTTAAAAGTTAAGTCTCCGTTTGATTTTGATTCATATCCTTGAATTGATTCGATACGCCAGTCGTCTGATCCAAGATGATAAAATGCAGAATCAGTCACCAAAATTTGTTTGTTAAACATCCAATCTGAGGGAGAGTAAACGTAAAATTTACCATTTAATAGATACAAAGAACTCCAATTTCCTTTCAACGAGTTATTAGTGAAGTGTTTCATTTTTATTTTGTTCGTTTTGAGAAATTCAGATACATTCTCAGTTGTGAACATTTCATTAAAAACAATTGTGTCTATCGTTTCATTGGCTAGCCAAGAGTACATTTCTGCTGTTGTATCTTTGGTTATGTATATAGATCCGTAAATAGTTTCTTTGATAATACTATCTCTGGTGGCAAGATATTGTTTGGGTTTTAAATCATTTTCACTACGAATATTATTATTGTTCTTTTTCTGCCCAAATGTACTCAGCGTAATTACAAGAAACAGAATAGTGATTGTTTTATTCATGGTGTCGCAGTGTATTTTGCCGGCTTGAAATTTGGCGATTTTTAAAATTAAAATTAAGTTTTCAATAAATCACGAAACCACACATTAATTTCGCCTTTACGCGTGTTTTACAAGAGCACGTTTTATCTTCTTCTAGTTGCTGTTTTTTCGCTAATTACTGGATTAAACTGAGTGAGCACTACTCCAAGTTGACTTTCCATGTTACTGGCAAATTTTAATGCTTCATCTTTTGATTTAAATTTCATTAAAACCACTTTTTTTCTATGTGATTGATTTAACAAACAAACATCATAAAAGTCGGTGGTATCAGTGGTTGAGCGATTAGAGGTACTGTACATTCTATATCCGCTTCTGCTTCTGAGAATGGCTATATAGGGCATTGTATTTGAATCAAACCAACTACCTCTTTTCAAACCATAAATACTTCCATATTCTCTGTACTTTTTATTTGTTACATCTATTTCCGTTCCATAAGAACTGGTGCAAATAAACAAGCCAACCAACAACAAAATGATGGCTATTATTGGATTAGTAAACATTTCTACTACAGATCCTAACACGGCAATTACTCCAACAATAACTAGTGTAGTTGGGAATGAATTTCCGATTTTGTTTTTTATTTTTTTATCCATAGGTTAGCTCATATTTAAGTGTTCATCTGAATTTCAATTTGGCAAAGTCGCCTTCTCAAATATAATCTTTTTGGCACTTTTTTTATTTATTAAAGTGCATATTATTTTATTGTAAATCTCAAATTAACAACAATTTTCTTGTTCGCGCATGTTGGACCAGAAAAAGTACCACATTGAAATTTGGCAATTTTAAAATTAAAATTAAGTTTTCAATAATTCACGAAACTACATATTAATCCTGCTTTTACTAGCGTTTTACAAGAGGACGTTTTATCTTCAACTGTTGTCATTCGTTTTCTATTACTGTAATCAATAGTTCACTGTAAAAAATTGCTGCTGGTGAAATTACAATTTCTTCAGTTGGGATTTTGTCCCCGTAACGTTCTTTCATTTTCTGCTTAACGGTTTCATTTGTCCAATCAAAGTCGCTTAGTTTTTGAAGTTTTCCAATTTCAATTCCTGTCGCACGTTGGTATATTTTCCAAATTAATTCAGAGCAATAAATTTTATCATCTGACCACTCAAAAGTCAGATCGTAACTTTTGCCTTTCAATTTCTCGCCTTCTTGCTTCATTTTTTGAAGTGTCTCGGAAGTCAAAACTTGGTCTGCGTTTTTAAGTCTTTTGATAACAAAATGTCCGTCTTTGCCACGAGCAATCCATTTATCAAGGGGTGTTGTCTTAACAGGATGAATTGCTTCAAAAACGTAAAACTGTCCGTTCTCGCTGTAAACTATTCCGCAATGTGAATATTTTGAGTTTGTCGCAAGTTGAATGGCTTTACTTTGTTCTGATTGCGAAGTCTGGAAAATTAGATCGCCATCTTTTATGTCCGTTTGATTTAGAAAACTTTCAATTCTGTCATTCCAAGTTTCGGCTTTTTTATCAACGCTTTTATTTTGGTTAAAGAAATTCTGATACGCGTAAAAGCCACTTGAAGATAAAATCCCAAAAAATCCAAGTATCATTATTGCTTTTTTCATTGTCTTTTCTTTTTGTAGGTGACGATTTCTAATTTGGCAAAGTCGCCTTCTTAAATATAAACGTTTATGCGCTTTTTTTATTTGGAATTAGTAACATTTTCAACTTTTTCAATATAAAATATGACGAAAAACTAAATAAAAGTGTTGTTATGTGAAAAGTTAATCCATAATAGTCAGAAGGAACAAGCAAATAACAAAAAATACTTAAAAAAAGCCCTATCACACCTCCAATAAATCCTAAAATAATACAATTTATTATTTGCTTTTTGTTCTCGAATCCCTTTAGAAAAAAGAATATTGTATTTAGTATAACTATTGATTCAATCCTTATGAAATAACCAGTATCCTTACCATAATAAAATCTCAAATCATGTGATCGAACTCCATGATCTATAAAACACACAACACAAATAGTGAATATTGTAAAAATTATAAAAAGAATTTTATTTGCCACCTTTTAGTTGGTTAATTACTTTTAAAATATGCATATCATTTTATTGTGAATCTCAAATTAACAACAATTTTCTTGTTCGCGCATGTTGGACATGATAAAGTACCGTTTTGAATGTGCAGAACGTCTCCAGCTTTCATTTTTTTGATCTGTCTCATTTGATATGCGTTGAATTGGTTTGTACCATTAACTATTGAGCCACCTTTTCTTTCGATTTTAGCTCGTTTTCTTTCCCATTTTTCAGAACTCCAATTATCTGTTTTCTGTTCTTCTTTCACCAATGGAATGTTCTTGCCATCTCTTTTTAGAATAAGACCATCAAAATTTACAATGCGCATACAAGGAAGTGCAATTTGTGGTTCGTATGATACAATCAACGCTGCATTATTGCAAATTTCTTCTACTGTTACCAATGAATCTCTTATAGTTCCAAGGTATATTTTTGGTTGTCGTAAATTTTCTATTGAATAACTCTTCAGGGCAAATATTCTCCCGTCTTTTATTGCTTTTAACGTGTCTGTTTTCAGTTTACTTCCCTCATAGAAATAAAAATCACCGCGCTTTTTGATTGTGTCCTTTTCACAAACCAAAACAACAGTAGAATCTTTTTCATAACCTGTTACAACAATTCTATTCTCAAAACCACGATAGGCAACTGGATAAGTAGGATCCAAAAGTGATTTGTTTAAAAACTCAGCTTGACCAAACAGAAAATTGCTTTGAAAGAAAATAAGAATGAAAAAGAGTCTTGTCATATTTGGTAAATGTTCGAATTAAAAAAAGTAACCGTTTCGCGCTTGTCGAAGTGCTCGTCTTGACGAACAAAATCCTTTGTTTTGCCAAATTACTATTTTGAGCTGACCTTTTATTTAAAATTGAAATTAATTAAGGGCGTCCATCTTAAAAATCTCCTGTTATTACCCGCATAATTAATCAGTCCAATTTGAACACCATGTAATTCTTTTGCATCATTAAAAAGTGAAAAAGACAATCCTTTTTGAATTGTAAATTCATTCTTCAATAAGGTGAACGAAACTCCACTTAGTTGTTGCGCATGGACAAAAAAAGTACTTATTGCTAATCCGTTTATTGCTTTGTTAGCATATATTGTCCATAAACCTATCATCAAACCATTTAATGTATCTCCCGAATTAATTCCAGAAATACCAATCCCATTTATTTTTGAAGACATCGACATAAAGCCAGTTATTGACATACCGTTAAACGAACCTGATGAAAATAAACCGCCAATATTTATTCCATTTACTAACTCATGTGTCGCGCTTAACAGTCCCAAATTAACACCATTGGTCAATTGTGATTCTGAAATTAAAGATAAATTAAAGCCATTATTTTTAAAACAGTTTTTATCAATCACATTAAATCTAACTCCGTTAAATTGAGTTGAATTTCCAAAACATAATCCATTTGTAGCGTTCCCAATCGAAAGATAATTTTTTTGTCCTACCGAATTAATCGAAATAATTAATGTTAGGATAGTTATGATTTTTTTCATGTGTTTTATGGGTTTGTTTTGTTTTTAAGGTAATGATTTAGCGCTTTCGTGAAGAAGCAGGTTAAAAAGGATATTCCCTCTGCCCCATTTTGATTAACGCCTCTTAGTTTTATCACCATATAGTTACCCATGTCAATTTAGGATTTAAATTAATAGGTTTTGAAGATTCATTAATAGCTATATATTTTCCAATTCTATTTTCTTCATCAGTTATAAATACCAAAATAAAATCATTTTTATCATCATAAATCTCCTCCCATTCACTCATTAAATTTAAATTTATTGTACAATTGGGTTGAAATTTTAATATTTCTTTGACTGTCATACCAATTTGAAATCCCGATTTAAAAATCAAGTTTTTATGAAGTCCAATTATTGCAATTATTGAATCAGTTTCATATGCAGGAACTAAAGCAAAAACCGGTTCATTGTTATAAGAATATAAGAACGCTTCACCTCCTCCATCAAATCCGAAATCATAAGCTCCAACTTGTTGTTTAGTGAATTTTGATAATTCATTTTTTAAAGAAGAAATTTTCATTCCTATTTTAATTTCACCAATCTGACCTTTGTTAACTTTGTATTCATTAAAATTCAACTCTTTCATTGATTTAGCATCAATGATTTTATCAGTTTCAGAAATTTCATCTTTGATTTTTCCTGAACATGCTAATAACGACAGCACAATAAAAATTAATAAAATTTTAAATGTCATATATTTTGGTTTTAGTTAAACCGAACGTTCAGTATTTTCAAAAAAGCGCCATCATTCGCTGCAATCATTAATGAAAAATACGAAAAAATCAGAAACAAGACACCGTTATTGATTTCAAAAGTTTGAATTCAGAGCCGGTGATGATAAGCACTATTACTAATTACAGTATTTTTTCAAATAGGATTTTCCGTAATTTCCAGCTTTGGCCCAATCCAAACAAGCTTTTTCCCTTTCACCGATATCCATATACGAAAGACCTCTGTTATTATATCGAATTTGCTTACTGTTTTCATCTTTGGAAAAATCGATTGATTTCTGTAAATCTTCGAATCCTCCTTGAACATCAAGATGAGAATGAATTTTAATTAATCCTCTTTCATGTAAAATCATTGCGTTATTCGGTTCAATGCTATTGGCTTCATTCAACAGTTCAATCGCCTTTTTAAATCCGACTGAACCCTTAGCATCTTCGGCTTGTGCTTGAATGTATAATTTTAAAGCATGTTCATTTTTGATAGCATCCAGATTTTTTTGACCAAAGATCAAACTACATGAGTTTATTCCAATTAATATTAAAGTTCCAGCTAATAGTGTTTTCATTTTTTCAGTTTTATGTGATATTTATTATTCCTTCCATTTTTGATGAACTTTTTATAAAATTCATCTTTCATTTATTGCGTTTTTTTTTAGTTGAAAATACAAATCAGCAACTTTTACCAAGCGGCTTTTAGTAACTAGCTTTGTTCAATAATTTATAATATTTGCTTCTAATTCTTTTCTCAGATGTATTTAAAGTGTCAAAAATTGAATTTTTAAAATCGATTAAATATAAATTATTCCATATTTCAACAATAGTGTCGTTTTCATCTTCTGCATAAGCACGATGGTCAGTTCTTTCTGTTTTTTCTGATAATAATTTTAGTTTGTTATTTTCCCAAAACAACCATGATCTTTTCTCCATTGATTCGCCCGCGTCGCCCCAACTTTCAGCTAATTCTATATAATTTATTATGGAATTGCTTTTTTTGTCGTAAATAAAAAGTTTAATGGAAGTTGATGAATACTCTGATGGTGTTCTTGCAATTAATCCAATTCTAGTTGAATCAATAATGAATTTGTAACAAGCAAAAATATCAATTTCTGAATAGGTAAGAATAATTTCTTCAGGGAAAATTTTCGCTTCTGATTTTTCAATTCTTACACCTTCAAATTTATTGTTTTCATAAGTCGAATAGACATAGAAACTATCAATGACTATCGTTTTAAATTTATTAAGCAATTGTTCATTTCTAATTACTTTCGGTTCTGATTTTTCATCTTTTTTAATTTTCGTATTTTTTTCTCTAGCGCAACTGATGAAAATGAATAATAATATTATTGTGTAGAATTTCATGGTTCTATTTTTAGTTAACTCAAATATACTGTTTTCTAATAATCACATTACTTGAAAAACGAAACCCCGACCCCCGATTGGAGCGGCATCATTTTCCTGCCACCTGATCCCGAAACGTCGGGACTCGAAGGTAGCAGGAAAATATACAGCGGAAAGCGGGAAATGGGCGCCAATTTTTTTTAACACTTTCGACAGCTAAAGTATTTGGAACAGCAACGCGTTAACTTTTGAAGCAACTGAAACAGCTGATTTTTTTAATAGTTGAAGTTTAAATGGCGAATGGGTGAATTAAATCATTTAAATGATATTATTTGTCGATTCGATAAATGTTTACACGATCGCCATTGCTCATTGTAGTTTTGTCTAACTGCATGCCATTGTTCAACGCTACACCAATCGAAGCTGTGTTTTCGGGAACAATTATTGAAATGAGTGACTGCGAATAATTTTGTTCAAAGGCAACTTGTTTGCATTTTATTGCGGCTTCAGTTGCATAACCTTTTCCTCGAAATGCGGGCATGATCGAATAACCAATTTCTAACTCTTGAACTCCATCGATTGTTTGAATGAGCAATCCACATTGCCCTACCAATGCGCCAGTTTGTTTCTCGATTAACACGTTCATGCCACCGAGTTCGCTGTTGTATCGGTTAAAAACGCGGTCGAACCAAATGCGGCATCTTTCGATAGGGTCTTCAATTTTTAATTGTTCTTGCGAAAAAACATATATTAATGAGTCGGGAAATTTGCAGAATTCCAGCCACGTATCAAAATCTTGTTCTGTTAATTTCCGGAACGTTAATCGTTCGGTTTCTTGTCCCTCAAGTGAGTAACTAAATGTAGTTTTCATTTCGTGCATAATTCATTTACTAATTCGTGATTTAATTCCCAAATTGTCTCAAATGATGATCGATATGTTTCCATTGTGCTATCGCCCATTCATTTGGTGTCAAGAAACCAAAAAATGGATGAGGCAATGTTGTGCATTTTTCTGGTCCACCCTCATGAAATTCTCTGATAAGTTGAAGAGCTTTCATTTTTTCTGTTTCAAAATTTTGTTGATCCGGAAAAACATAGTTTTTTCCTGTTGGCGCATTTTTGGAAAATTGATTTGGACTAAGGTAACTTCTTTTAAAAAATCCGCCCAAAATTCTTCCAATAAACAATCGTTTTTGAGGGTTTTTGCCAAGCGTTGTTTCAAGTAATGCATTGACATGGGCTAACATTTGAGCCGGGTTCATTTTCCCCCATTGTCTATCGGAAGTTGATTGAAGGTGTTCTATTCTTTTTACTATTGTTGCAACGTCTGCTTGGTTGTATAAATTGTTCATTTTTCTCTATTCATTGGTTTTAGTAGTAAAAGGCAGTTTTGCCGCTAACGTTTTTCGTCTTAGTGAAGGTGCAAATTCTCTCCACAATTAGACATTAAAAATACAAAAAAAAACCTTAATCATAGAGTTGTTTTAGGTGCAAAGAACAACGTTTCTTGGTTAGGAGAAATTATATATATTTTGTTTTCTTTTAAATTTGAATTGATATATTGTATCTGTCTTTGTCCGAACATTTTTTATGGAAGTCTTGTCTATTTGTCTTTACGCAATTTATGATTGATTGAATTTCTTGTTCATTCAGTTCATTCTTAGCGTTTATTTGATAAACGTCCAACTCGGGTGCCAAACCAAGCTTTATTTTTAAATCAAAATATTCTCCTTCAGAAATTGTGAAGTCATATGAAAACTCTTCATAGTTCATTGATGATACTTTAATACGATAGTTTCCAGGTTTCAATTTTACAGTTCCAAGCCCGTAAAGGTCTGTTATAATATAAAGTAAAGTATCATTGTCTAAACCCTTTATAACAATTGACGCAAATAGATCCGTGTCACCTCTGTTGTCGGTCAGTTGAATTGTAGCACTTAAGTTTCCTGCTTTTTTTTCAAAATTAAAGGATGATGTGTCTTCTTTATTGTCAAATTGAAAAAAATAAACATAATTGAACTTTGCGCTCTTATCTATCCTGCTTAAATGCCATTTTTGTCCATATACATTCCAGAAAAGAAAAATGAAAAATATAGTTGTCGTTTGTCTCATAGTCGTTTTTTTCAAATGCTTACCAACGGTTCATTTCTAGCAGTAGTAGCGATTCCACCACAAACAACTCAATTACTCAAAACCTCGTGTTACCGCCGGTTTATATTTTGAATCTAACGAAGCATTGAAAATACTGATTGTATTCTTTTGTTTGACCAATCAGTATTCCATTATCATCCGTCCATTCTATTTTACTGGTATAGGTCAACCCATGGTTATATTTTAATCCAATGTCAAAATTCTTGTGGAAATGATAATTAATGCCAACAATTCCTGATAATTCAAATTTTTTGTTGTAGAAACCTGAAATATCATTTGAAAAGTCGGTAGATTTTGCTTTCGCATTAATCATGTATGAAAATTCCGGTCCAACAGAGATGGAAAATTTCTCACCTAGATAAAAGTCAGCTAGAATGGGTAATTGTATATAATTCATTTGAACTCGCACATCATAATAATCATTTTCATATTTCAACTTACCTCCTTTTTGAATATAACCTGGTTCTAGAGATATGCCCCAAAAACTAGCACTTTTATATCCTACATAAGCATTAGTATTGAATGAAAAAATTGGATGAAACACTCTTGTATCACCACCTGTTACTGGTTTTTTTGTTAATCGAGAATTCGCAACATCAAATCCTCCAACTAATCCAAATTTAAAATCTTGCCCAAAAGCGCTTTTACTAAAGATCAAAAACAAGCAGATTAGTTTTAAGAGATTACATTTTATCATGATTCATTTATTTTAGATGAACAAATTTGGTTAGTTTAAATATACAATTTTAGGTTGAATAACCAACTTCTTTTTTTGTCAAAGACTTATTTAGGCTTGTTGATTTTGGCAGATGTAATGCTCTGAGTACTCAACTAACCTAATTTTCGGGTTGATATTTTATCTTTGGATTTATTAATATTCAATTCCTTTTCCACTTTCATAAAACCCGTTATATTTTGCGTTTTTATCTCTTTGTGTTTTCGTGTTTGTTTGAATTTTCACTGTTTTTGGCTTACCCCAAAAGTTTTTAATTATTATTGGTCCAAGGAAAGGTAGAAACCATATAAATTTCTTGTGAAGACTCCTCATATCTTCATTTATATACGTTGTTTTATTTATCCGTTTTGTAACAAAAACGTTGAGTATTATATAAACCAAAAACACAAAGAGTACTACCTTCATGTAATTCAATTTTTATAACGTTTCCTAATAATTATTGTAAAGGTTGTTACTAAAAATGAACCAACATACAAAAGATTATATGCGGTTGACTCGCCCGTGACAATAAAACCTATCAACACTCCTGAAACAAGAAGTCCGAGTACTACAATAATTAATTCCCCAATTTTAAGACGTATTTCCATTTTTATATTTAATTGACACTTAAACGATTCTTTTTAAATGTGGCTTGATGGCTGGCTGTTAAACGAAGAAATCGTTTCTTAAAAATAATACAAGTTTTGTTTCAAGTCCGTTTTCTTGTGAATTTATCAAAGTTCAAAACAACGTGTTTGGAAAATTTGATAGCTGTATATTAGCATTTATTAAAAATATTCAATTTGTCGTTGTTGTTTAGAAAACAACACTTTTTGTTCATCTTTCACAAAATAAATATTCATTTCTATCCAATTTCCAAATTCATCTATTTTATCATATTCAAATTGATTGCAACCTCCTTCTGAATAGTAGATTTGGGCTATATCATGTTGATTTGTATAGAAGTAATACTCAACGTATTCTACTATGCCTTTTCCGTTTTTATAAATTATCGAATCAATCATTTTATCCTTTGAATAATAAATCTCGAAAGTTCTGAAGATGAACCCGTTTTTTTGATTGATTTCAGTTCCTTTTGATCTTAAACCGAAATTATTTTTCTCATATTTATTTATATAATTATAGGAACTATCTTGATCACACACAACAATTGTTGTATCAAAACCACTTTCATCAAAGTAGTAACGATGTATTGTTTTATTCGAAGAATCGATAGCATGTGTTGTGATTTTTTTTATCCTTTTTTCTGATCCTTTAAAATTGTCATAAATGATTGCTCTTTTCTGAATGATAATACTATCTGACCATTCTGTTTCCAAATAGCAATTTCCATTTTGGTTGTAAGAACTAATAATTTTCTTTAAATGCCCAAAATTGAAACTTTTCGAATTATAACTTTCAATTGTTGTTGAGCAAACTTTTACTTTGCCTTTAAGATTAGCGAAATATAGATCATTATAATTATCCTGACCTATGGTAAATTTAGCCATCAATAAGATGATGGTTGTCACAATGGTTTGAGTTCTAGTCATAATTATTAACGTTTTACAGCTATTGGAAGAACGGCTTACTCTCGTATGTGTTCGTACGCCAAATTGCTTACTGCTTTTTGTGCGTATTATCTGTCAATGTTCTATTTTTCGGACTAAGATGATGCATTACGAGTAAAAATAACACACCTTGTGTAAAGCCATTTGGTATAAACTTAACAAATGATTCGTAAAAATCAAATTGAAATCCTAATCCACCTCCGATTGATAAATAAATTATTCTAGAAGAAATCAAACTAATTATGCCGTAAATAATTCCAAATAGTAATGCTTTTGTAAGCGATAGTATAAGATTGTCTTTTGACATCTTCTTCATTATCAAATGGGTTGCGAAAGCGGTAATTATTAAAAATAAAAACTCTAATAATAGCTCGAAAATGAAGTAATCCAGACTTAATATTCTGGTCATTTCAAATTTAGCAAAAATCAATTTTCTAATCAGATCTATTACAATAGATATGAATCCAAAAAACAATATTGCTCTAAAAACTTTTGTCATTCTTTTCAGTTTATTTTAATGTTTTACAAACGCTACTATTGATCCTTTGATTTGCAGCTTCACGCAGGTGGCGATTTCGAAGCACTTCACTGTCAACCAAGCACAAAAGTTGATACGAGGCAGAATGTTCAATTAAGAAGTGAATCCGCTTTTTTGCATAATACCTGTTATAGGATGTTTTTTCTTAGGTTATAGTTTTATGGATAATTCAAGGTTTCCCCCAAGTCCTAATTCGATAATTTTTTTCAAAGTCGAAAGTCTAACCTCTTTAATATTATTTTCAATTTTCGAAATATATGATTTTGTCGTACCAACTTTTTCGGCAAGTTGCTCTTGAGTCATTCCTTTTTCAAGGCGTGCCTCATGTATTAATGCTCCAATTTTAAAGTTTTCATATCCTTCTTCAAGATCGTCACGTTTTTTAGTTCCAACCTTACCGTAATGTTTTTCTTTAAATTGATCTAATGTCTCAGTGTTTTTTTTCGTTTTCATATGCTTCTTTTAGTTTGATAGCTTTTTCAATTTCTTGATTCGGTGTTTTTTGACTCTTTTTTTGAAAACCATTTGCTAAAACAATTAATTTTTCATCATCAAAAAAACAAAATATTCTATAAATGTCACTTCCTTGTTTTACTCTTATTTCATAAAGTCCATCTGTGTTTTCAATATGCTTTAAATACGTTTCAGGCACTCTTGGTAATTCTTCAATTAAATCAAGTGTCCAGATTATTTTATCCTGAACTTTACTTTTTTGCTTTAAAAAAAATCTTCGAAGTAATTTTTATATGTTATTACTGTTTTAATTTTATTTTCCACTTTTCAAATTTACGATAAGTTTCACTAAAGTGCAACTTTTGTTTTTTAATTTATTTATTGAAGCGAGATTATATACAAAAATTGAATCATTTTCATTCATTCATTTTACTCAACGTTTATTTACTAAATTCGGTATCTAAAAAAACTCATTTTTTTAATACAGAAAAATCAACGATCTTTCATATTTTGGGATTATGCAATGTTAGCCCCATTCGTTTAAATTGTTTTTTTGTTACTTTTTTTATTAGTAGGATGAAAATGAACACAAAAACAAATCCTTCTATTGTTCCAACTAGGAACGTATTGTCACTAAATGAAAGTAAAAACTTGCTAATTGTTGGTGTTCGAGCAACAAGTTCTGCACAAAATGCAGCCCAAAGTCCAAGAGCAGCTCCAACCATTCCTCTGATATGAGTTTTCAGTTTTTGTTGTCCCGTCATTTTTGTTATGAATGGTTTGATTCCTAAAAATAAAAAGTACAACGAAAAAGGTATTAAGAAATGAAAAGGGCCAAAAATCATACCCATTTCGTGAACAAAAAGCGCAGAAATATTAACAGAAACTAAAATGGGGATAAAAATGTAACCAGAAATCTTATGGATATTAGAACCAGGTTTTAAAAATAAAATACCAAGTCCTAAAATAAGACCAATTGTCGCTGACGTAAAATGAATTAGTCCAGCTAATGTATGCGAGGTCAGCCAATATTGATTTATTTGATTCATTATTGTTTTTTTTGATTATTGTATTATTATGGTTTCGTGCTTGGCAAAGGGCGGGACTTTTACCACAAAACTTGATTAAATATACAAAAGTTTCATTAACCACAAAACTGTCTTTGGAACACGAATTGCAAAATCAGCGAAGCTAAACACAGCCTTTTGGGTAGGTGCTGTTAGCTGTTCGGACATTTTGTCTGTTCATCATAAGTGTTTCTCCATTTTGATATTTGCTCTTTCGTAAAGTCCACTTTCCAATTCAATTTCTTCAAACCCGTATTTTCTATATAAGTGAATAGCCGATTGCAATATTGTGTTTGAGTATAAAATAAGTGTCGTTATTTGTTTTTGTTTTGCAAAATTTAAGCAATGCTCAATTAATATTGTCCCAATATTGTGTCCCTGTGCTTTTTCGTTGACAGCCATTTTACCCAATTCGTAAACAGTTTCAGTTTTCTTTAAAAGCGAAGCTGTTCCAACAATTTCGCCATCGAGTTTAGCATAATAAATATGTCCGCCTTTGTCTATGATATACTTTTGGGGATTTGAAAGTGATGTAATATCACCTTCTTCTACACGAAAATATTTTTCAAGCCACTCATAATTCAATGTCTTAATTGGTTCAGATAGCTCTTCTGAAAATTCTATGATTTCAACCTCGTATTTGTTACTCATTTGCTGAACTATTAAATTTCAATGTATTCTGAAACTCCCTTCTCGTTTCCGTTTGTCAACCATTCCCAATTTAAACACAGGTTCATCTTTTCTTTGTCAGTCAATGAAATTTTATCTATGGTTTTCCTGCTTTAAGTTGATTGTCGGTTGTCAAGCATTGGTAAAGCATATTCAATTCATCGTCTTTCAAGTCTGCAATAAATTCCCCGTATTTAATAGTTCCACCAAAATAGTCTGCTGTTACAAGATTGTCTTGCTGCTTTTATTCAAAAATTGTGTTCGAGTTTACTTGTCCACTCTCGGAATTATGAATAAGTGCAACCCTTTTATCGTTAAAACTAATTTTACTTATTTCAGTCTCTTGTTGTATCTTTATTGCCTGATAGCTAACGTTTTCCAAATAGGCAAAGGCGCCTATCAAATCTAGTACTTTTTGCGCTTTTGATTATTTGGTGTTATACGTATCATTTAATTTCAGTCCACTCAGAAAACAACTTTTTTTCGTTTGCAATAATACCAACTCTAATTTTCTTTCCAACCCAATCATCACTTATTATACAAAAGCAGGATTTGATTCCTTCGTTTGGTTTTATCAGGTACTTACTAAATTCGATATAATCACACCAAACAACTTGAGTCGTAATTGAGTCATTTTGATTCAATTCAAGGAAAAAGTGGAAAACTCCACAATCATTTTCAATTTCAAGAGTCTCGGTAGAATAATTTTCCAAACTCATAATAAGTAAACCTTCATTTGATATGTAGTGATTAATTTCATAATTTGATTTGTCTGGAGTTGGTTCTAATTCATAAGTATTTTTCACTCTGGCACAGTTCTTTGACAACTCGAAAATGCTATCCAATTTAGATTGCGAATTTGCAGTGAAAGATGCTAAAAGCATAACTGCAACTACTGAACATCGAGTTAAAATACTTAGACTGTTTTTCATAATAAAACTAACGTTGAGGTTTTAGGGTTATTGCGTAAAACGTTTTGGTGCTTAGCGATGTGGCGGTAAGCAATATGCTCGTTTCCGCCATATAGCCAAACACCTGTTATAAGATGCCGCTTTCGGGTGTAACCTACTATGTTCATTCCGTTCGTTTATCCTATTTTAGTGATATTATTTTAATCACTGTATCTTGAATTATATAAAAACCATTAATTTCTCTTGATCTAATAGGAAACAGATTCGGATTAGATTTTATATTTCGTATTTTACTATAATAAGTTACCTTATCTAATATTTTTTTGATTTTGATTATTTTTTTGTCTTTAACAAAACCTAAAAAAGTCTTTTTACCGTCTGAATAAATACAGTAAATATTATTGTTTCTGACAAATGAAGCAGTTGTCATAATATCAAATGTATCAATAATTGTTTTTACACCATTAAAACAACCTTTAATTGTTTTATAAGTTTCTTGATTATAAGCCCAACTAGAATTCTCTATTTGTTCTTTATCTTTAATTAAATACATCTTCTGCGGGTCATCAATTTTGTAAATTTCAGTTGAGCCTCCCATATGAGCTAAACTATTTATTATAAAATATGATTTGTTTATTTTGAAAATATTTTTTGTTGAATAAGATGGGCAAGCAAAAGTTTTTTTTGTTTTTTTATCAAAAAAGTAAACTGAACCTCCGAATTCTCCAGAGCTTATAGCTCTTATTCTGTAAAATGTATCTTCAAAAATTGGAATATCTAAATCAAAATTTAGTGAACTATAAAACTTTCTTTTTGTTGTTTTTTCTGATTCTAAAATCCATTTTTTAGTTTTTAGAGTGAAAAAATATTTTCTATGTTTTACTATACTGTCATTTGAAAAATAGTCTAAATCGTTCGCATAAAGTGTGTCGTTTGTAACCCAAATTGATTGAAAATAATAATCTTTAAAGTTTAATGATTTTGATAATTTTTCGTCAATTTTGAAATTCCTATCTAAGACTGTAAATTCAGGATCTCCCTCATAAGAATCATCGTTTTGAATTATATATTTATCCTCGAATTGAACAACATCTTTTAAATCATATCCGTAATTTATTGAAATTGTATCAATGTCCATTTTTATTTTTTCAGGACTTATTTTAATTTCATTATTACAAGCAAAAAGTAATATTGAAATTAGTAAAAATGATATTTGAATTTTTCTCATAATTCCTTGTGATTTAATTCGTAGTTATTTTTTAATCTGATCGATGTCCCCAAGTCCGAAGCGAGAATGTCAGGCGGTTTAATATAACGTTCCTACGCCTGGCGAAGGAGCCGATTTTTAAAATTAATATTATTTGCGATCAATGATCTTAAGCTTTTATGTTAATCGTTGTTCGTTTAATAGATTTCGGCTTTTTTGCTAAGCGTGTGTTATAGCCAGTTTAATTAGTCTGGAAATATGGTGGATATTCAAATATCTTCTTCTTTTTTAAAAAATTTAATCCAATACCGTTAAAGTATTTAAATGAATAAATTGAATTGTTGTTTTTGTCAAGAAACTCGACAATCGTTTTATTTCCTTTATGAGTTATTTGCGAGTTGTGAGTGAAAAGTACTTCTATAAATTTTTCAAATTCCTTGCGGTTTTCAATAATCTGATTATATGAAAATTCTGGAATTTCTTCAGTCCTATCAATATGAAAAGTAACTCTTGTTTCATCAATTTCGATCATAAAAAACAATTTTCTATCTTCTTTTGCTGACCAATACCTTTCATATCCAACAAAGTTTAATTTTTCCGGTTTTAGTCTTTCATTCATGCCTAATTTAGGTTGATTAATATTTTTTAAAACCTTATTAATTATACTATATATTTCATCAAGTTTTTCGGACATGGCTTATTGGTTATAACTTATATATACGCTACAAAGTTTCGCCAATCCACCAAATTCTGGGTGTATATGCGCTACTTTTGTTGTGTTTATTCAAATATACTTTTTTTCTTCAACTCACCAAAAGGGCTTTTTTCATTCCTACCCGCTTTGATTGATTCAACGAACAATTTTTCTATAGAAAAAACGAAATCCCGACCCCCGATTGGAGCGGCATCATTTTCCTGCTGCCTTCGAGTCCCGACGTTTCGGGATCAGGTAGCAGGGAAATATACAGCGGAAAGCGGGAAATGGGCGCCAAAAAGTCATTCACCATATACCTAACCCTTTCTTTCAGCTGAAAATCAGCTCATTAAAGCTTGAAAAATCACGCTTTTTATTTGATTTTAGTTAAATATAGTTATGTTTTCTAATAATATTTCATTTTTAATTTCTTCATCTAAAAGTACATATTTCAACACATTTTTTTCTTTATCAAAATAAATTTCTTGAGGAAAATAAAACGATTTATCTGAATATATTTTTTGCCAAAAAAGCTTTCCATTCTCCATTTGATATATATTATTTCTAATACCCTTTTTTTTCTTGCTGAAAATTAATTTTGAAGTTAGAATACTATTTAACTGCTTATCATATTCATCAAAAAGCTGATCAATTTTATCTAAATCATATGAAATTTCTTTATTTACAAACGGGTTTAATTTTTCTAAGAATAATGGAATGTTTTCTTTGGTTTTTTCATAAAAATCTCGGCCATATCTATCTCTTACCATTCCACGTAAATTGTGAATGTACCAATATTCATTAGCCCTTCCCTCTTCATAAGCTTTTTGTAAAATAGGGAAAATGAATTCACTAACTGCTCGAACTAAATTATGTGTAACAATAATATTTGGCGTGAAATTGTTTTGATCTCTAGACTTTATATTACAGCCATAACAGAATCCAGTAGGATAACCATGGTATTTGAACATTAATACTATTTTTTTAATATTTTGCCTATCCATAATATCAGATTCAACTGTTTTTTTTCCTCTAACAGATTGATCATTTTTATGTAATTTATTCCAATAACTTGAAATTTCAGTAGCGCCTTTCAATGAAGATATTTCTTTTTCAAGTTCACTATTACTTTTTTGACCAAACGTGAAAACACTAAGTAATAAAGAAATTAATGTGAATGCATTTTTCAAATGTGTCATGGTTTTATTTTGTTACTAACGGTTGTAGGCTTAAAGAAAGTTTGGAATAAATTACCATTCTTTTTATTAACCAATTAAATATATAACTAATTCCGCAATTTATCACAAGCGACACTACTTTTTGCTATTGATTTTATAAATTAATTAGCTTTAACGGTTTGGCGCTTGGACTTAAATGTTGTTTTGAAGTTTTATCCGTAAATCGAAAGCAAATATTCTTTAACAATTTTCGCTTCTTCTTCAGTTTTTAGTATGTGATTCCTCCCCTTTTTTACATATATAATAATTGCAACTTTTTCGGTTTCAATTTTCCGAGATAATCGCTCAGTCTTATACTTCTCACTCGTGAATGTGTTAAAATATCCTGTCCCATCCCCTTCTTTTCCTGCTAGTCCTTGATGCACTTGAAATGTTACTGGATAATCTAATCCTTGAATTTGAATATTTTTAAACTTCCATACATACCCTTTTCTTTTTGTGTTTGGTAAATTAGCAAAAAGAGAGTCAATCATGATACTCGATTCGTTACCAGTCATTTGAAAATTTAGACCACCACCTGTAATAAAATAAGTTAGGTTAATTTCTTCGGAATTTTGTGAAAATGAAGAAAAGCTTGTGCATAAAGTTAAAGCGATTAAAAGCATTGATTTTTTCATGATAATAGTTTTATAGATTTCAATGAATAACCCAAAATTGGGTTTCGGGTTACACTTTTTGTTGTTGGGAAGGGTTTCGGCTAAACTAGTACCGGACTTTAGAAGAACCAACAGCCAAGCTACCTTTAAAGTTTATTCGAATTCGAAAAGTTTCTGCCAACATTGCGGCAAACGGCTGTTAGCTGCTGGCATTTTATTCATCCTTAAGTCTTTCTATATTTCCAATTAATTCAGGTCTAAGTCGCCAAAATAATTTTTTTCCTTTTATCCATATTGAGTCATTGTCTCCAACTTCCCATCCTGCAAAATCTGCCCAATAAAAAAGTCCTTCTGATTTCATTAGTGTTACATCATAAATAACTGGGTCAGTATTAGTGTCAAATGGTCTAAAATTAAATTGTTCAATCTCTTCAAATTTTAATTCCAATACTGTTGTCGGTCCAAACTGTCGTTGAAACAGAAGTGATGCAGTCAGTTTATTGTCAAAATGCATAGCAAGTTTTTCGTCCACAAATTCTCTTGTCGTGATGTATATGTCACGCAAACAACTGTCGTGGAAGTAGCCATAAAGTTCCAATAGGTATTTTATGTCAGTCTCGTCTTTTATTTCTGTCCACATACTGGTTTTATCTATTAGTGTTCTGCGCAATGCTTGCGGCTAACGTTTTGGCGCTTGGCGAAGAAGCGGATTTCGAAACACTGAACTTTCTGCCAGCACAGAACTTGATACGAAGCACAAAACTTCATTTAAGCACTGAACTGCCACTTTTACCAAACCCGTGTTAGCGGTTCTGCTTTTTGTTCCTAAATATGATTCAAAAATTCGCCCCATTTATTGTTCAATATTTTGATGAATTTAGAAATTGTTTCCCTTTGTGTCTCAGGATAATTTGCACTTTGCTTTTTTAATTTCCTACAATAACCATAAATTATGTGTTCTACTTTAGTTGTTTCAACGTTGTCTTGTTCTAAATGAATTTCAAGTAAAACAATATCAGTCCAAGTTTCTAAATCTTTGCCTGTGAAACATTCCTTATTGTCAAAATATGAAGCAAACTCTTGGGTGTTGTTTTCTACATATTCTTTTCCTGCAAGTCCAAGTCCTTCGGAAAAATAACCATCTGATTTTATGTAAGTCTTAGTTACAACCTTAAAATAAAACGGTCTTGATTGTTTGTTTTTTGCAGTCAAACTGTCAAGTAATGCAAGTGCTTCATGGTCGTTGCTTAAATTCCAATCGTTGTCCAGATAAATGTCTTTTGCAAGTTTAGACGTTTTCTTGTCTACGATAAAGTTGTCAAAGTTGCATTTGCTAAATTCTTTGTAAGGTTGTCCGCCAGCACCATTTATTTCATTGCTGTCAATATTCAAACTGTCAACGTGAACCATTTTGGTTTTTTCATCAACCACGTTTTTGTTTGTCCGATTGTTACAAGCAATCAGTCCAAATAATAATAAAATTATTATCGTCCATTTCATTGTTCTGTCGTCTTTTAAGCTTACTGCACAACGTTTTGCGGCTTTGCGAAAGTGGGGAAATCGAAGCACGAATGTTCAAATTAGCACAAACGTTCCATAGAATTCCCAATGTTCAAATTAGCACTGAAGCCCCACTTTTGCAAAACCGTTGTTAGCCGCAGTTTTTATTTGTGAGCTTGTTTTAACGTTCCTTTCAAATTTATAAATTGTCCGTTTGGCAATGTAACATTTGAAAACACAATTTCATTTTCATAGTCTTGAACTTGGGTAATTGTCTTACCATTTTCTTCTTTCCAAGTGACTTGAAATAACTGTGGTCTTAGTTCTACCATATTCGTTTCTACTGTTTCACTTATGTTAACAACATTACCATTTTGTTCTATAATTGTAAATGTTAGCGAAGTGTCACTATGAATGTCCAAAGTAGCCTTTGCCATTCCTAAGTCAATTTTAAATTTGTTGCCTATTATATTCATTTCTGTTTGTTTATGCTAATACATTGAGTTTGTTTAACCATTCTTGAACTTCAAATTTGTTGTTTTTTGAATAGCCCAAAAGTTCAGTTTTCTGAACAATTTTATATTCGTCAAGTTCTTCGTTTAATTCTATGTTTCCTGTCGCTACTATATGGTAAGCAATTACGATTTGATTTGCTTTTGGAAAAGGGAATACACCAAGAAAATTTGATTTAATTGTGTTAAGTCCAAGTTCTTCTTTAGCTTCTCGTTGAGAAGCAATTTCTGGTGTTTCGTCTGCTTCTAAAAAGCCTGTAATAATTGAAAAAATTCCTTTTGGTGCTAGTTTATTGTGAGCTAAAACAATTCCTTTGTCTGTTTCAACAACAATTCCAACAACTGGTATTGGGTTATTCCAATAAATAAAACCACAACTATTGTCAATGCAACAAAGTCTTTCTTTTTGGTCAATTACTTTTTTGGTAAGTGTCTTACCACATTTTGTACAGTATTTCATTTTCTGTCTGTGTCGTTTATAAAATTCTGACTAACGTTTTTATAACTTGTTAAATATCAATTATTTGAAAAATTAATTTCATTAGTCTTAATGTCGAATTTAGCAATTTTATTTTGAAGTTCACGAACTATTCTTTTTCGCTTTTG
>NZ_JAGNYF010000070.1 GCF_017985075.1 Flavobacterium sp. | reverse complement strand
AACGACACGTTTTAATAAAAGGTGCTACCGTTCGGTTTGTTACGAATGAAGAATTGGAATCGTTTAAACGTATTCAGTTTGTATCGAATTATATTGATAAGAAAAAATTGGATATTGATAAGTTTAACATAGCAAATAACATCGATAAATCATTAAACGTAAATGGTCGAAATATGACAAACTTAGGTTTGTTTCGAAAATACATTCAAAAATATATTGAAACACATCCTGGAATTAACAAGGATATGCATTTGTTAGTCAGACATTTACAGTCAACAGAGAAAGGTATTCCTTTAGAGATTTATTGTTTTAGTAAAGATAAAAAATGGGAAAATTACGAATATATTATGGCTGATATTTTTGACCATATCATTGCTTCTGTCCCTTATTTTGATTTAGAATTATTTGAAGTACAACACGTTAAAGCAGAAAAATTAAATTTATTAGATATAGATTAATAATTAATAAAAAACAAGTATTATGATACCTAGAAATGAGCTTTTATCTGCAATTAAATCCGAAAAATTAGGTACTGATTTTTTAGATACGTTAACTGAAGAAGCGTTTCAGAATAACACTTTACGACCAATTTTAAAGTTTCAAAACGAGTTGCTTTTACAGGTCTTTATAAATTATGCCATCAAACAAAAAGGATTATTTTTTACACTCTCACCTGATAAAAAAGAAAAATACATTGAAAACATAATTCAAAAAGATATAAAATTCAGAAATGCTTTAAAGGGTATTATTATTGGCTTATTTTCAGTGGAAGAATATTTAATTTATATTAAAAATTCCTCAAGTTTAAATAAACGCATGATGACATTATTAATTGAAAGATATAGAAGTCAAATTCAATTACTAACAAACGAGTAATGGAAATTAACCAATTACCTCAAGATAAAAAAATCATACTTTTTGATGGCGTTTGTAATTATTGTAATGATAAGGTCAATTTTATTATAAAAAACGACACAAATGATAGTTTCAGATTTGTAGCCTTACAAAGTGAAACCGGACAAAAAATAATTGCTTATTTAGGTATTAATAAAACTATAGACAGTATCATACTTTACGAACCTGGTTATGCCTATTTTATTAAATCAGAAGCGGTTTTTAGGATTATTAAACACTTGTCTTCATCAGTGAAATTACTGTTAGTATTTAATTTTATTCCCACAAATATAAAGAATATTTTTTACGATTGTATTGCCAAAAACAGATACAAATGGTATGGAAAAAAAGAGAATTGTTTGCTGCCTTCTGAAGATATTGCTAGCAAATTTATTGCATAAAAAATCCCGACATGTTTTAAACATATCGGGATTTTTATATATTTAATAATTATTTTTTAATAATTTTTTCTGTGGAAACACCTTTATCAGTTTCAATTTTCATTAAATAAATTCCAGCTGTTAAATCAGATAAATCAATTTTAGCAGTTGCTAATTCATTAGAATTACCAGATTTTACTACTCTACCATTAATATCCATTACAGTAATAGCATTTATTGTTGCATCAATTAAACTAATTGAAGCAAAATCAACTACAGGATTAGGATAAACATTTGAGAAAGTTGCAATAGTAGAATTAAAACTTGAGTTTCCTAATAAATTTTCTGTAGCATTTGCTCTTGCCATTAAATTATCAAATTTTGAAGTAGCAGAAACAGTATTTGCAGTACCTGCAGAATTGATATAATCAATTTCACCTGGAGCAGTTGTTCCAGTTGCTGGAGTTGCACCTGTTACACCAACATAAAATCCTGGACCCTTCCATACTAATTGTCTTGTTGTTGTATTGTATGATATACCTACTCTAACCCATGAACTTGCTGTTAAAGAAATAACAGCATTTGATGCACCTAAATTAAAAGAATATGTTCCTACAGGATTCACACCACCATTATTTGGATCATAAAATGCAATACCAGATAAAGCTTTTGTTTCTAAATTTAACATTAAACCACCTAACACTGTAGAACCATCACTATTATATATGTATACTCTTGAGGTATTTTTACTTGTAGTTGCTCCTCCAGTATAAATATCAAATTCTACATTAATAACGTTGTTTCCAGCAGTTCTTGCAGCCCATCCAGCAGTAATGTCTTTAAACATGTACCAAGTTCCAGTAGCTGTAGCCGATCCTGTTAATTGTACCACATTTCCTTGAGCCGGAGTGTCTGCTACGATTTGAAAATTTGTATTAGCACCACCAGTACCAAACGTATAATAACCTCCCTGTCCTAAAACAGTACCTGCTACATTAGTTCCTACATTACCAACAGTAAGCGAGTTATAATTGTCATAAAGAAACTCTTGGGCGTTTGCAAAAGAAAATGCACCTAATGCCGTGCATAGAAAAAGTAATTTTTTATTCATCTTAAATAATTTTTAAAGTTCATTCAAATTTAGGAATTATTTTGTTAAAAATAATTTTTTTAACATTTATTTCAATTTTCTTCTATTTCGTTCCGAAATTATCAAAGTTAGTTCCCTTCCCGTTTGTCCTGCAACAGATGTGTTTTCTTGTGCGCGTCTTATTAAATAAGGCATTACGTCTCTAACAGGTCCAAATGGCAAGTACTTTGCTACATTATAATTATTGGCTGCTAAATTATAACTTATATTATCGCTCATACCGTATAATTGGCCAAACCAAATTCTAGAATCGGTATTAGCAATGCCTTTTTCCTTCATCAAATTCATTAATAAATAAGAACTTTCTTCATTATGTGTTCCAGCAAAAACAGCCATTTCATTAATATTATCTAACATATAGTTTAGTCCTTCATTGAAATTAATGTCAGTAGCTTGTTTGGATTCGCAAATTGGATTTTTATAACCTTTTACTTCCGCACGTTTGGCTTCTTTTTCCATATACGCCCCACGAACTAATTTCATGCCAATATGATATCCTTTTTCTTTCGCTCTTAAATGCAGGGCTTTTAAATAAGGCACTTTATCCCATCTATACAATTGTAAGGTATTGAAAATAATTGCTTTTTTGGTGTTAAATTTTTCCATCATACGCTCCACTATTTCATCAGCCGCATCTTGCATCCAGGTTTCTTCACCGTCAACTAAGAGTTTCACATCATTATCATAGGCATATTGACAAATTTTTTCAAATCGTGCCACTACTCTATTCCATTCTTCTTGTTCTGTAGTGCTTAATGTTGCTTTTTCTCCTACTTTTTCATACAAATCAATTCTTCCCAATCCGGTTGGTTTAAAAACAGCAAACGGAATGGCTTTGTTTTCTTTCGCAAAATCAATAGTTTTTAACGTCATTTTTAAACAAGCGTCAAACTGTGCTTCTTCTTCTTTTCCTTCTACAGAATAATCTAAAACTGAGGAAACGCCTTTGGTGTACATTTTTGCCACCACTTGCAAACAATCTTGTTCGCTAACACCACCACAAAAATGATCAAATACGGTTTTTCTTATAATGCTTTCAACAGGTAAATGAAATTTTAAAGCGAAATTAGTTAAGGAAGTACCTATTTTTACCAATGAAGGCTTGCCAATCATTTGAAATAAGAAGTGTGCTCTGTTTAATTCAGAGTTAGATTTAAGCGAAAATGCTTTTTCTGTATTGTTAAATATTTTATCCATTATTATTGAATTCATATTAAGGAATGCAAATATACTTATTGAACGAATGATTTCTCATATTTTTTAATTTATTTTGTGAAGAATTTATAAACTGTATAATGACACCTATTCAATCTGATAATTACACTATTTATTTTAATGATGCAAGTTTTGTGTATTTAGAAAATCTGCTAAAAACTGAAACCTATTCTAAAATTTTTGTGTTAGTAGATGAAAATACGAATGAACATTGTTTACCATATTTTCTTGCGAATTTACCAACCGAAATTGAAATTGAAATCATTGAAATTGAAGCGGGTGAAGAAAATAAAAACATATACACGTGTATTGATTTATGGCATACTTTAATTGAATTAGATGCGGATAGAAAAAGCATTATGATTAATTTAGGCGGAGGCATTATTACTGATATTGGAGGTTTTGTAGCAAGTACATATAAAAGAGGTATTGATTTTGTTAATATCCCAACTACTCTTTTAGCTATGGTTGACGCTTCTGTTGGCGGAAAAACGGGTGTGGATTTAGGCAGTTTAAAAAATCAAATTGGGATAATTAACGAACCTAAATCGGTTATTGTAATTTCTAAATTTTTAGAAACGTTGCCAACAAATCAAATGCGTTCTGGATTGGCTGAAATGCTAAAACACGGATTAATTTACGACAAAACTTATTGGGATAAATTAAAACATCTAAATAACTTAAATACAGATGATTTAGATGTTTTAATAAAACAATCAATTGAAATAAAAAACAAAATCGTTTCACAAGATTTAAAAGAAAACGGAATTAGAAAAGCATTGAATTTTGGACATTCATTAGGGCATGCCATAGAAAGTTATTGTTTAGAATCCGAAGATAAAAATCAATTACTTCATGGCGAAGCTATTGCTATTGGTATGATATTAGAAAGTTACTTGTCCTATAAGTTAGAATTTATTTCTAAAGATAGTTATGCCGAAATAAAATATATTATTACTGATGTTTTTGAAAAAATATCTTTTAATGATTCTGACATCCAAAAAATATTGGATTTATTAATTTTCGACAAAAAAAATGAGTTTGGAAACATACAATTTACATTATTAAACAAAATTGGTGAAAGTAAAATTAATCAAACCGTTGATAAATCCTTGATTTTATTAGCGTTTGAAGATTATTTGAAGAATTAATTTTTTTTTACTTTACTTCTGTTTTTAGTAATATTATTTTTACTTTTGCTCAACAAAAATGGCACGTATTTCAATTAATTAAATTAGTAACAGTCAAATGAATACAAAATATTCCGACCTTATCAATCAAACTTTCTATTTTCCACAGGAAGAATTTACTTTGAATAAAGATAATTTGCATTTTCATGGTATTGATTTGATGAAATTAGTAGAACAATATGGTACGCCATTGAAATTTACGTATTTGCCAAAAATTTCTCAAAACATTAACAAAGCAAAAATGTGGTTCAGAAATTCTATGGAAAAACATGGATATGAAGCCAAATATTTTTATTGTTATTGTACCAAAAGTTCTCATTTTGAATTCATTTTAAATGAAGCTCTAAAAAACAATATTCATATTGAAACGTCTTCCGCTTTTGATATTAATATCGTTGAAAACCTTATGGAACAAGGTAAAATCAATAAAAATTCTTTTATTGTTTGTAATGGTTTTAAACGTGATCAATACGTTACTAATATCGCTCGTTTAATCAATAATGGACATAAAAACACCATTCCTGTTATTGATAATTTTGAAGAATTAGATTTACTTCAAGAACAAATTGATGGTAAATTTAAAATCGGAATTAGAATTGCTGCCGAAGAAGAACCAAAATTCGAATTTTACACGTCACGTTTAGGTATTGGTTATAAAGACATTTTACCTTTTTACAGAAAACAAATTGCCGATAACAAAAAAGTTGAACTTAAAATGCTTCACTTTTTCATTAACGCAGGGATTCGCGACACAGCGTATTACTGGAATGAATTAGTGAAATGTTTAAAAGTATACATTGCCTTAAAAAAAGAATGTCCGTCACTGGATAGTTTAAATATTGGTGGTGGTTTTCCTATAAAAAATTCATTAGCCTTTGAATATGACTACCAATATATGGTTGATGAAATTTTAAATCAAATTAAAATCGCTTGTGACGCTGCAGAAGTAGATGTACCTCATATTTTCACTGAATTTGGTTCGTTTACAGTTGGTGAAGCTGGTGGTGCTTTGTACCAAGTTTTATATCAAAAAAAACAAAATGATAGAGAAAATTGGAACATGATTGATTCTTCTTTTATCACTACCCTACCAGACACTTGGGCAATTAACAAACGTTTTGTCATGTTAGCTGTAAACCGTTGGAATGACAATTATGAAAGGGTGCTTTTAGGTGGATTAACGTGCGACGGAGACGATTATTACAACTCTGAGCAACATATGAATGCTGTATATTTGCCTAAATATAACAAAGAAAAACCATTGTATATTGGCTTTTTCAATACAGGTGCATACCAAGAAACAATAGGTGGTTATGGCGGTTTAAGTCACTGTATTTTACCACAACCCAAACATATATTAATTGATAAAGACAAAAACGGAATTTTTGCTACAGAAGTCTTTTCTGAACAACAAAATGCCGAACAAGTCTTAGAAATTTTAGGATACAACAAAAACAAAAACGATAATAAATAAACCCCATGAGTAAAGGACCAATTAGTCAGTTTGTAGAAAAACATTATTTACATTTTAACGCAGCTGCTTTAGTAGATGCTGCAAAAGGATATGAAACCCATTTATTAGACAACGGTAAAATGATGGTAACTTTGGCAGGTGCAATGAGTACTGCTGAGTTAGGAAAATCATTAGCGGAAATGATTCGTCAAGATAAAATTCATATCATTTCTTGTACAGGTGCGAATTTAGAAGAAGATATTATGAATTTAGTGGCACACAATTCATACAAAAGAGTACCAAATTATAGAGATTTATCTCCTGAAGAAGAAAGAGATTTGTTAGACAATCATTTCAATAGAGTTACAGATACTTGTATTCCTGAAGAAGAAGCGTTTCGTCGTTTGCAACAACATTTATATGATATTTGGAACAAAGCAGATAAAAACAACGAAAGATATTTTCCACACGAATTTATGTATCAAATGCTTAATTCAGGGGTTTTAGAGCAATATTATGAAATTGATCCTAAAGATTCTTGGATGGTTGCTGCTGCAGAAAAGAACTTACCTATTGTGGTTCCAGGTTGGGAAGATAGTACTATGGGGAACATTTTTGCATCTTACTGCATCAAAGGGGAATTTAAAGCATCAACTACAAAAAGCGGTATTGAATATATGATGTGGTTGGCAGATTGGTATCCAAAAAATTGCGCCGGTAAAGGAATTGGATTTTTCCAAGTTGGTGGAGGAATTGCTGGAGATTTCCCAATTTGCGTAGTACCAATGTTATACCAAGATATGGAAATGCATGACGTGCCATTCTGGAGTTATTTCTGTCAGATTTCAGATTCAACTACAAGTTATGGATCGTATTCTGGAGCCGTTCCAAATGAAAAAATTACTTGGGGTAAATTAGATGTTGATACACCAAAATTTATCGTAGAATCAGACGCAACTATTGTGACACCACTAATCTTCGCTTACATCTTGGGATGGTAATAAGAAAAAAAAAAGTTTTAAAAAAATTTAAATTTTAAAATTTCAATACTAAATTTGACAATTAAATTGATTAAGGCAAACAAAAAATGAAAAGAGTAATTGTAGAGTACGCAAAATTAACAAATGAAATTTTAAACTTATTGGTTGAAAAATTTCCTGATGGATATGATGATTCGGATATTATTCGTTTCAAAAATGCTAAAAATGAGACCATTGAGGCAGTTGAAGTGAAAACAGAAGATACTATTTATTTAGTAAAAGTCAGTATGAAATTGGCCGACAGAATTGAAAATTTTGATGAAGAGGAAGACTTTATTACGCCAGAAGTAAGCATAGATGCCATTAAAGATTTAGGTATTGAAGATGAAGATGAGGAAGAAGAGGAAGAAAAAATTGAATTAGATGATGAAGAAGATGCCGATGGAAACAAAATAAAATCAGATTCAGATGATGATGACGATGAAGATTAGAAAATAAAAGCATAAAAAAATCCCGTTTAGTAATTAAACGGGATTTTTTTTATAATTCTAACTATTACAATTCTTTAAAAATCGTGTGCATTAATCGTTTTTTGTCGTTTATGCTTTCTTCTAATGAAATCATAGTTTCGGTTCTGTAAACCCCATCAATATCATCAATTTGAAAGATAATGTCTTTTGCATTTGCAGTATCTTTTGCTCTAATTTTACAGAAAATATTAAATTTCCCAGTAGTTACAGAAGCTACAGTTA